>CABUUG010000134.1 GCA_902494605.1 uncultured Collinsella sp. | reverse complement strand
GTAGCCTCGGTGATGTTTTATATTTCTTTCTTTTTCCCCCCCCCCCCGCCCCCGGATTCCCTGCGTTTACGGCCTTGAGGCCGGCGGGCGGAGAAGGATGTGGTCGATAGGGATACGTGTCCCCTTCGCTGTTTCGCGCTTTGCGCGAAAGGCGCGTTGCTTTGGGATGGGTGGGGGACGTGGTTGCTTTGGCAACTGATCTCCGCCACAAATTACCCTTGGCATACTTGCGCGAGAACCTGCTCGTGCTACACTTGCAATTGCTGTTTCAGGGCGGGGTGGAATTCCCCACTGGCGGTAAATCGGGCGGTGTCAAAGGGACGCCATGGCGCAGGCGAGGTGTCTGCGACCGAGCCGATGAGTCCGCGACCCGTGCGTGTGTTGGTTCGCATGCCGGCTGAACTGGTGAGATCCCAGTACCAACGGTTAGAGTCCGGATGAAAGAGGCAGGTGATCTTATGTCTGAACAGTCGCAGCATATCCATTTTGAGAACACGAATAGGTGGAGCACCAAACAGCTCGTTACCATGGCGTTGATGTGCGCCTTGGGCGCCCTGTTTATGTACGTGCAGCTGCCTATCCTTCCTTCGGCGCCGTTTTTGACGTATGACCCGTCGCTGGTACCGGCGATGGTGTGCGGGTTTGCGTATGGTCCTGGCGCCGGCACTGCTGTTGCCGCTATGGCTATCGTTATCCATGCGCTCACCACGGGTGACTGGGTCGGCGCGCTTATGAACCTGGTTGCCACGCTGGGCTACATTCTGCCTGCGGCTATCGTCTATCAGAAGATGCATACCTATAAGGGTGCCGTGATTGGCCTGGTGCTCGGCGTTATTGCCGCTACGGCGTTGTCTATGGTCGCAAACCTTACCATTGGCGTATGGTTCTGGTATGGCTCGGTCGATGTGATCGCCCCGCTCATGATTCCTGCCGTGCTGCCGTTCAACCTTATCAAGACCGTGCTTAACTCGGTGTTGACACTGGCGGTGTATAAAGCGGTCTCCAACCTCATCACGCCTAAAAAGGACCAGGTCAAAGGCCGCGCATGATTGAGTGTCGGGGCGTTTCCTTTAGCTATGACGGTGCCGTACCGGCGCTCGACGGCGTCGATCTGAATATCGAGGACGGCGAGTTTTTCTGCATCCTCGGTGGCAATGGGTCGGGCAAGTCGACGTTTGCCAAGCATCTGAATGCGCTGTTGCAGCCCGATGCGGGCACGGTACGCATCAACGGCATGGATGCGTCCGACCCCGAGCTGGTCTACGACATTCGTTCGACCGCGGGCATGGTATTCCAGAATCCCGACGACCAGCTGGTGGCAACGCTTGTCGAAGATGACGTTGCGTTTGGTCCCGAAAACCTTGGCGTGCCATCGGCGCAAATTGCGCAGCGCGTACGCGAGGCGCTGAAGGGTGTGGGCCTGGTGGGCTTTGAGCGCCACGAGACCCATGCGCTTTCGGGCGGCCAAAAGCAGCGCGTGGCGCTTGCCGGCGTGCTCGCCATGGAACCGCGCGTGCTCATATTGGACGAGGCTTCCTCGATGCTCGATCCGCGTGGACGCAAGGGCCTCATGAAGGCTTGCCGCGCGTTGCACGCTCGCGGCATGACCATCGTGATGATTACGCACTTTATGGAGGAGGCTGCCGAGGCCGATCGTGTCGCCGTGTTTCAGACGGGACGAGTTGCCATGCTGGGCACGCCCGATGAGATTCTGACGCGGGCGAATGAACTCGTTCAGCTCAACCTTGACATGCCAGAGTCGTGCCGTTTGGGCATGGCACTTCGTGCGGAGGGCGTGCCCGTTTGCGCGCAGGTACGTGAGGCGGATATGGTCGCCGAGATTGCGCAGGCTTATGCCGAGCGAAGTGGGGCAGGCATCGCGGGGCAGTCTTCCGTATCCCAGTCGGAAATCGCTGACGGCACTGTTCCGGTAGACAACGAGGGCAACGCGTCGGAGCCCGTCATCGAGCTATCCCATGTTTCGTACAGTTATTCGCTCAGTCCGCGCGAGCGCCGCCGCTGGCATAAGCGCTCGGCCACTGCGGGCAAATCGAGCAAACAGGCTCTCTGGGGAAACGACCCAAGCAGCCCGTGGGCGCTGCGCGATGTATCGCTGACGGTGCGTCGCGGCGAGTTCCTGGGCTTGGCAGGTCATACCGGTTCGGGTAAGTCGACGCTGGTCCAGCATCTCAACGGTTTGATTCGCCCCCAGGAGGGATCCGTTCGCGCGCTGGGGCTCGATCTGTCAAACAAGAAAGACGCCGCCGCGGTTAAGGCCAAGGTCGGCGTGGTGTTTCAATATCCTGAGCGTCAGCTGTTTGCCGAAACCGTGGCGCAGGACGTGGCGTTTGGTCCGCATAACCTTGGCTTGCCGCAAGATGAAGTCGACCGTCGTGTCGAGTCATCGCTCTCACGCGTGGGCCTCGACCTTTCCACGGTCGGCGACAAGAGTCCCTTTGAGCTTTCGGGCGGTCAGCAACGGCGTGTGGCATTCGCCGGCGTGCTCGCCATGGAGCCCGAAGTCCTGGTGCTCGATGAGCCCATGGCGGGGCTCGATCCGGCTGCGCGCAGGGATTTCCTTGAGCTTATCGATCGACTTCACCGCGATGGCCTGACCGTTGTCATGGTTTCGCATAGTATGGATGACCTGGCCAATTGCTGCGACCGTATTGTCGTGATGAACGAGGGCGCGGTGTTTGCCGAGGGCACGCCCGCTCAGGTTTTTGCGCATGCCGATGAGCTTAAATCAATCGGCTTGGGCGTTCCCGCCGCCCAGCGTATGGCGCTGGCGCTTACGGAGGCGGGCGTGCCGCTGCGCTTTGACGGCCTCTATACGGTTGAGTCGCTGACAGACGAGTTGGTGGACCTGCTAATCGGTTGCTCGGGCGGTCCTTCTAACGTCGCGGACATTGCTAAATTCAAGACGGTCGCGCGAGAGAAGGGCTGCTAATGGAGGCGTTTTCGTTTGGCAGCTACTATCCCGGCGATAGTGCGATCCACCGCCTGGACCCGCGAACTAAGTTGCTCTTGGGCTTTGTGTTTCTGATCACGACGCTGACCGTCGGCGGCTTCCGCGGACTGGCCCCTGTCGCAATGTTTGTCGTGCTGATCTATGCCGTGTCTCGGGTGCCGGTTCGTCGCGTTCTGTCGTCGATGGCGCCGCTGCTGGCAATCGTCGTCGTGGTCGCGGTGCTCAACTTGTTTACCGACCAGAGCGGGCGCATTCTGTGGCAGCTCGGCTTTTTGCAGATAAGCGAGGGCTCGCTGCATTCCGCCGCCTTTATGGCGTGCCGCCTGACCTTGATGATGGCCGGTATGAGCGCTATCACGCTCACCACGCCGACGCTCGACCTCACCGCGGGCTTTGAGCGCCTGCTCGCACCGTTTGCGCGTGTGGGACTTCCTGCGCACGAGCTCGGCATGATCATGGGTATCGCGTTGCGCTTTATGCCGCAGTTTGCCACCGAGATGAAGCAGACGGCGGACGCGCAGGCGAGCCGCGGTGCGCGCGTGACGGGGGGCCCGCTCGGCGGCGTGCGTATGCTCGGCAGTGTGGCGATTCCGCTGTTCACCGGCGTGTTCCGCCATGCCGAGACGCTGTCTGCTGCCATGGATGCACGCTGCTATCACGGCGAGCAGGGCCGCAC
The DNA here is from genome assembly GCA_902494605.1 of uncultured Collinsella sp. Classification (GTDB taxonomy): domain Bacteria; phylum Actinomycetota; class Coriobacteriia; order Coriobacteriales; family Coriobacteriaceae; genus Collinsella. The sequence continues at coordinate 1,104 of CABUUG010000134.1, read as the reverse complement.
GCGCCTGCATGCGCTTGCATTTGGCCGCGGCGATGCGTTGGCGGCGGTGGTGACGGCGTTGCTGCTCATCTGCGTCATCGTCATCAATCTTCAACTTGTTTAGGCGCGATTCGAGCGCAAGAAAGGGGTCCCTATGACCGACAACGACCGCACGGCTCAGCTTGAGCGCGCCTGTTCGTATCTCAGGCGCATTCCGGCGTGGTATCTGGCCACGACCGATGTGGCCGACGGGCATCAGCCTCGCGTGAGGCCGTTTTCGTTTGCCATGGTCGATGACGGTAAGTTGTGGTTTTGCACGTCGCGCGACAAGGATGTGTGGGCGGAGCTGAGCGCGAATCCCAAGTTTGAGCTCTCGGGCTGGAAGCCGGGGGAATGTTGGATCGTATTGACCGGCGAAGCCGCGCTTGAGGACGACGCAGTTGCGAGCGACAAGGTGCGTCAAGCGGGTTTTAAGCACATGGTGGGCATTGGCGAGGAACACGAGAGTGCCAACGACGGCCGCCTTGCTTTCTTTTCGGTCCGCAACATTGCTGCGCGCTTCTGTGATATCGACGGCAGCGAGGAGCGCCTGGAGCTCTAGCTCGCACAAACCAGGTTCCCAAACTAGCTAGTACAGGAGGAAACGTGGACGGATTGAATACGGTTTTGGAGTATCTGACGTCGGTGCCGGCGTGGTATCTGGCGACGAGCGTGGATGGGCAGCCGCATGTGCGTCCGTTCTCGTTTGCTCAGATTCAGGACGGTAAGCTGTGGTTTGTGACGGCGCGCACCAAAGACGTGTGGCAAGAGCTGCTGCAAAATCAGCGCTTTGAGGCCACGAGTTGGTGGCCGGGCCATGGCTGGCTCATCTTGCGCGGGCGTGCCGGCTTGGATGACCGGGCTTTAGACGAAATGCGCGAAGCCGGGTGGAAGCATCTAGAGCACCTGGGCGAGCACTATGAGGGGCCTAACGACCCCACGCTCGTCTTCTTTAGCGTCGAGGATCCCGAGGCTTTTATCTGCAATCACGACGAATGGGTGCCGGTCGAGCTCTAGCCAGCTGGCGCATCCTAACAACTTGGTTTTCGCATGGGCGGGCCCCGTATTGCCCGGCGCCGTTAGGAG
>CABUUG010000133.1 GCA_902494605.1 uncultured Collinsella sp. | reverse complement strand
CTGAACGACAACGCGGCCGATCTCCTTCTCGACGTCGCCGTAGTGACCCGCCGGCGGCATGTGGACGTTGGCCTTGAACGCCTCGGGATAGGCATCCTGGAAGTTCTCGAGCGCAGCGGTCCAAGCAAGCGGGCACACGATGTTGACGTTGATGCCGTCCTTGCCCCACTCGTTGGCGGCAACGCGGGTCAGGCCGCGGATGCCCTCCTTGGCGGCGGCATAGCTGCACTGGCCATAATTGCCAAACAGGCCGGCGCCCGAAGCGAAGTTGACCACGGAGCCCTTGGTCTCCTTCAGGTGCGGATAGGCCTTCTGCATGTACAGGTAGGTGGCATACAGGCCAGAGTAAATGGCCAGGTTGAACTGATCCATGGTGTGATCGGCGATGGTCACGCCCGAGGCGCTGGCCTGAGCATTGTTGACGACGGCGTCGATGCGGCCGAACTCCTCAATGGCCTTGTCGATGACGTTCTGGACGACGGCCTCGTTGTCCTGACCAGCCGAGACATCGGCCTGAACAGGCAGAACCTTGACGCCGTACTCGGCCTCGAGAGACTCCTTGGCGGCCTCGAGCTTGGCGACGTTGCGGCCGGTGATGACGAGGTTCGCGCCCTCCTTGGCAAATGCGATATCGATGCCGTAGCCGATGGAGCCAGCGGAACCGTCCTTAAGCGTGGCCTTGCCGCCGCCGGTGACGATCACGGTCTTACCAGTGAAAAGTCCCATACAAAGTCCTTTCAAATCGCGACGGGCACGCCCGCCGACTGCGCGCATCCAACTTCACGCGCCAAAAGCTGAAATGCAACTTTAGCTTCTTCAAGTGAAAAATAAAGCCCATGGCAGGCGAACGGCACCACGTCGTTCGGCGAAGGGATTGTCAAGTACAAACTGAATAAAGCGATCGAGTTATTGCTATCAGATCGAGCCATCGAACACGTTTTGAAACTTTGCTGCGGCGCGCGGGATGTCGGCGCGAGACTTTATCATAGGGTGACAAACAACGATGAGGAGCACATGCCTATGACAGACGAGCTGGACCCCCAGACTCAACAGCATATTGATGATTCCGCAGACGTCACCGCAGATACTGACGCTGTGACCTGCGATGGTATCGACATCGACGACCCCATCTTGAACGAAAGCGCTACGGCGGAAACCCCCGAAACAGAAAACGCCGATGAGCAAAACGACGATGCGCCCGCTCAGGACGACGCCCCTGTACAGGACGACGCCCCGCAAGCAGCGGGCCCCATCGAGGTGTCTTCGGAAGAAGAGCTCGATGCCGTCATGGACTCCATGATGGATGCTGTCAAAGCGATGAAAGACGCCGTCGCCGATGCCGATATCGATGCCGAGGAAGAGGAGGCCGCCGAGGCGGCCTCGACCTTTGTGCCCGGCGAGACTCCGGTTGCCGACCAGGGCAGCACCATGCCCTCGTTTCTGCAGCTCGAGCACCCCACGATTGGCGCCGATGCGGTCGATCCGCACGCAGCAGGCTTTTCTGTGGTCGAGGGCGGTACCGGCAATATCGCCGCGCCGCAGGCTGCCGATGCGGACGCTGCCGACACCGCTCGCCCGACCGCCCCGCACTCCCCCGCCGCAAGCCGCGATCTGGGGACCGCTGTCTCGAACACTGCGAACGCCGTGGGTACCTTTATCGCCCAGGGCGCCTCGGCCATGCGCGAGATGAACGCCGCGAAAAAGGCACTTGCCGATGCCCGCGCCCACCTGGCCGAACTTGAGCAGCGCATTGCCGATCAGGCCGAGGAACTCGAGACGCGCCAGGATATCGCAGGCCGCTACGACCAGATCGTCGCCGACCAGCGCCAGGCGATCGCCACAGCGCAAAAGACCGCTGCGGCAGCCGAAATCAATCGCGATGTCCATGCTTCCAAAGTAGCAGAGCTCAAGGGTCAGCTCGAACAAATGAAGACAGAGGATGACGCGACCGAGCTCCGCCTGAAGGCCGCGCTCGATGCCGTGGAGGCCCGCGAGGCGAGCTCGCGCGAGACCGGCAACCGCCTCGTTCGCCGTCTTGAGGATTCCAAGCGCATCCGCGACAAGGTGCAGGCCGAGCGAGACGCCGGCATTGCCGCCGCACAACAAACCGTCGACGCCACGCGCGCCCAGCTCGAGACACTGCGTCATGAGTATGCCGAGCTGCAACGCAATCCCTCGGCAAATCCCGCCAACTATACGGTGCGCACCAGCGAGCTCTCGATGCAGATCTCCGACACGGCAGATGCCCTGCGTAAAGCCGAAGAAGATGTCCCGCGTATCACCGCCGACCTTGAACACTCGCTTGCCGCAGCCGAGCAGGCCGTCGAGCAAGCTCAAGCCCCTATCGCCGACGCAAAACGCGCGCACCAAGCCGTGACGACCGAAGCCGATGCCGCGCGCGACGAGCTGCAGACGGCGAAGACTGCCGCCGCGACTCGTCAGCGCGAACTGCGCGAGAAGATCACTGCCGAGGACAAGGCACGCCGCGACCAGGAGCAGAGCATCGCCAACGCCCAAGCAGATGCCGCACATGCGCAGTCAATCATCGAACAGGCGACCGAGGTGCACGACCACCCAGAGATCACTGAGTCGCTTGCAGGATCCTTGGCCCGAGACAAAGCCGAACACGCCGAGACCGAGCGAGAAGTCGCCCAGCTCGAGGCCGCCGAGGACGCGGTGCGCGAGCGTACCCGCGACTCACGCATCAAATTCACAGGCGCCATCGTCTGCGTCGTCGCCGCAATCCTGGTGATCATCGCAATCTGGCTGTTCGCGAGCAAGTAAACCAGCCGCCAAAAAACGCCCAACGCAGTTGCGGTGAGATAGTTCCTGTTTAGCCCTCAAAAAGCCAATTCAATAGTCATTGGGGACGTTCTTAAACGACTAGTCAAACAAGAACATCCCCAACGACCACCAATCTCTTGACATAAGGACTGTCCCCAGGTGCCGGCACAGACGATATGAGCAGGACATAAAAACATTGAGAGCCCCTGCTGCATGAAATCCGCGGATCAGGCCGACAATGGTGAGTGTCTAATCCAGCCGTGGCGGCCACGCCGCATTCATGGAAGGGGCTCCCATGCTCGATACTACCACCTTCGTCGGCCTCGACGTCCACGCCCGCTCGATAAAGGCCGTCTCCCTCGACGTCATGACCGGGGAGGTACGTGCCGCGACCTTCGGCTACGACGCCGGCGCCGTCGCGGGGTGGGTCCGCTCCGTGGACCCCGGGGCCAGGTGCGTGTACGAGTCCGGGGTCACGGGCTTCGACCTGCAGAAGAGGCTTTCCGGCCTGGGGGTCGACTGCGTGGTCGGCGCCGTCTCGAAGATGATCAAGCCCAGCGCGGACAGGCGCAGGAAGAACGACCGCAACGACGCCGAGTTCCTCGCCCGCATGCTGTCGGTCGGCAACGTGGTCGAGGTGTGGGTCCCCGACGACGAGTGCGAGGCCGCCCGCGACCTGACCAGGGCGCTCGAGGACGCGAGGGACGACCTCTCGCGCTCGAAGCAGCGGCTCTCCAAGTTCCTGCTCAGGCACGGGCTCGCCTTCGACGAGAGGACGCCCACCGGCCGCAGGAAGGGCAACTGGACCCGGGCGCACTGGTCCCGGATCGAGTCGATAAGGTTCGCGGAGGGGGCCGACAACGACGTGCTCGCCTACTACGTCGACGCGGTCAGGCGGGCGGCGGAGGAGAAGGCGAGGCTCGAGGGGCTCGTCGAGGCCGAGGCCCGCAAGCCCAGGTGGAGGAAGAGGGTCGACTCCCTCCGCTGCCTCAAGGGCGTAGACACCGCGTCCGCCGCCGACCTCGTGTTCGAGGCCGGCGAGTTCTCGAGGTTCAGGAACGCCCGCTCGTTCGCGGCGTGGGTCGGCCTGACGCCCTCCGAGCACTCCAGCGGGGAGAGCGACCGCAGGGGCGCGATCACCAAGGCCGGCAACAAGCACCTGAGGAAGACGCTGGTCGAGGCCGCGTGGCACTACCTGACGTGCTCGGGGCGGCCGAAGGGCCTCGCCAAGGGCCAGGCCCCGGACCGGGGCGCCCGGAGGCATGCCGCCAAGGGCGTGCGGAGGCTGGTCGAGAGGCGGGAGGCGCTGCTCGCGCGCGGGGTCCACGGCAACAAGGCGAACGTGGCCACGGCGCGCGAGCTCGCCTGCTGGGTATGGGCGGTCGGCCTCATGGCCGAGGAGGCGTAGGGGGGCGGTCCCCCGCACATAAGCCAGTCACCCCGGAAGCGGTTCGATCCGAAGCCGTTGAGGCGAACCTCAGGTCCCTTTTCTGCGAGCGCCCAGGGCGCCACACGCGCGCACAGACTGTCGGTTCGACGTAGAAGCCTCAGCCGTAGCAACGGATTGCCCAGCGAGAGATCGCCGCGGGCGGATATTAAACTGCAAAGACGAGCGTCGGCAAGACACGCCGAGGTCGCCGCGGACGGGCTGATATAGGGAGAGGGCCTGACCCCATATCGTTGGGGCCAGGCCCGATTTTGCCTCTTGACAATGTCCTGCTCATATTAAAAGGAACGTCCCCAAGTGCCAACCACGGCAACGCCGACGTTTTGGCAATGTCAGCGAGCGCCCGTCATTTGAGCCAAGGTGCCGTGAAATGAAAAGGCGCTGACCTTCTGGTCGCGCCTTTGAAATTGAACGGCAGATTGACCAAATGCCGGGTGCGCAGCGTCGGCCGGTCCGCCGTTCGGTAGAACGGCGGAACCAATATCCCCTAGTAATCCAGCTTCCACATGTAGCGGCGCGTCATGTAGTCCTTGTGGGTGACGACAGAGAGCGCACGCATGTACACGTTGTTGAGGATCGGG
>CABUUG010000132.1 GCA_902494605.1 uncultured Collinsella sp. | reverse complement strand
GGATGCGACACAACTGGTGTGTCCATCCTCGCAGTATCCGGTTCTCAAGGTGCACGCCTGCGCTGGTTCCCGGTTCGACCGGGCCGCGCGGCAAGGAGATATATTGCCAGACCGGAGGGGCCCCGGGGGCGGGAATTCCACTCTTCACAAGTCCTACACAATACATCGCTTCCTATATAAGTAATAGAAAGGCTGGTGCAGAAATACTGCACGTATCAGATGATGACCCTTCGGTTAAGAGATATATAAAGATCGGTCACCTGTAAGTGTCTATCTACCCGCGCTTTTGCTATATAAACCAGCGCTTCAGATAAAAAGAGGGAGCGCCGCGCACAACGCGACACTCCCCTAGCGATTCAAGAGAATCTATTAGGCCTCGAGAGCCTTCTTGGCGATGGTAGCCAGCTCGTTGAAGGACTCGATGTCCTCGTAAGCCATCTGAGCCAGGACCTTGCGGTCGAGCTCGATGCCGGCAACCTTCAGGCCGTGCATGAACTGAGAGTAAGAGATGTCGTTCAGGCGAGCAGCAGCGTTGATACGAGTGATCCAGAGAGAACGGATCTCGCGCTTCTTGTTGCGGCGATCACGATACTGATACTGCAGGGAGTGCTGGACCTGCTCTTTAGCATGCTTGTAAGTACGCGAAGCGGCACCGTAGTAACCCTTCGCACGATGCATAACGGTACGGCGCTTCTTCTTGGCGGCAACAGCGCGCTTAATACGTGCCATGTTCTATCAACTCCTAGACGGTAAAACAAAAAACGGGAACGCGAACTTAGGCGAGACGCGACTTGATGACCTTGCGGTCGGCAGCGGCGATCTCGGTCTCCTGACGGAAGCCACGCTTACGCTTGGTGGACTTCTTGCTCAGGATGTGGCTCTTGAAAGCCTTGGCGCGCATAAGCTTGCCGGTACCAGTCTTGCGGAAACGCTTCTTGGTGCCGCTGTGGGACTTCATCTTAGGCATGAAATACTCCTTAATCGGTTACAGAACACTAGTTACTTGGTATCGCTTGCCGCTTTATCCTCATCGAAGGCGCCCTTAATCGGGGCGAGCAGCATAAGCATGTTACGGCCTTCCATCTTAGGCTTGGACTCGACCGTAGCGTAAGGCTTGAGATCCTCGGCGAGACGCTCGAGAACGTTAAGGCCCTGCTCCGGGTGAGCCATCTCACGGCCGCGGAACATGATGGTGATCTTAACGCGTGCGCCCTTCTTGAGGAAACGCAGAACGTGGCCCTTCTTGGTCTCGTAGTCGCCAACGTCGATCTTGGGTCGGAACTTCATTTCCTTGACCTCGACCTTGGACTGGTTCTTACGAGCAGCCTTGGCCTTCATGGCCTGCTGGTACTTGAACTTACCGTAGTCCATGACCTTGCAGACCGGCGGCTCCGCGTTGGGAGCGATCTCGACCAGGTCGAGACCCTGATCGTCGGCGACGCGCTGGGCATCGCGGATGGCGAACAGGCCGAGCTGAGAGCCATCGACGCCAATCAAACGGCACGAAGATGCAGTAATCTCGTCGTTGATGCGGGTGTCATCAGACTTAGCTATTTTCCCTACCTCCATTCATAAAAAAATAACCCGGCGCTTCTCAGCAACCAGGTCGTACACATAGAAATCCTCGATTTGAGGAAGGGAATCTAAGTTGTATGACCAGTCAGCTGCTCATTGGCGCCAAAAGGTGGGAACCCTCGGGTTCCTCTTTAGGGCATTGCGGGAACAACGCCTTGCGAATAATAACACGTACAGCGCGTTATCACATTACGTACACGAAAAAGGGGGCCGCAACCCCCTCGAACGCTCGCTTGCATGTATGGTGCCCGAGGCGAGACTCGAAGGGCCTTCGCTTCGCGAAGCCCCGGGCTTCGGACGCGCGGCGCCCTCGCCACGCTCCGCTACAAACAGGCCGCAGGCCTGTTTGCTTAACGCTTCGCGCGCTCACGCGAGTTCGGCACGAAAAAGGGGGCCGCAACCCCCTTGAACGCTCACTTGCATGTATGGTGCCCGAGGCGAGACTCGAACTCGCACGTTGTTGCCAACGGTGGATTTTGAGTCCACTGCGTCTGCCAATTCCGCCACTCGGGCACGTAATGCGTGAGTTAGTTTATCACAGCTTTCTACCGATTAGTCCGAAAATGGAACTTCGAGCATTTCGATGAGTTCGACCGTGCGTAGCATCTCGCGCTGACGGCATCCGCGACCGTCGACCGAAGCCTCACCCATCTGGTTATCGTAAGGGTCCTCGCGCATGCCGTCGAAAGAGGGCTCAAACTCTGCCTGGAATCGATTGTTGGCCACCATGCGCCATGGGTCGAGATTGCCAAAGTAGTGACGGCGGCGCCACTCCTCCCCCATCCTGCGAGCAGAAGATCCAAATGACACGTCGGCGTTGAGCCAACCGGTCTGCGGCGTATAGAACTCTGCCCAGTCGTGCGACCCCACCGAATCGGGCGCAACGTAGAGGCCGCTCTGCCAACGGGCAGGCACGCCCGCGATACGGCACATGGTGATAAACGTGAGCGCCATAACGCCGCAATCGCCGCGGAGCGAATGCGCGCAGTCATCGGCAATAGATCCCAAAAGCAAGTACGGCGGCTGATAGCGATAGTCGATATGCTGCGTCAGGTAATCATAGATAGCACGGGCGCGATCGAGCGGATCCTCGAGTCCGCCAACAACGCTGGCCGTCAGCTGCTGCAGATACGGCGTAAATGCAATGTGCGGACGGTCCTCGGAAATATCCTCGGGCAGAGGCGCGTCCATACGCGGATGAACCGGAAGTGTGCCACCGTAGACATCACAATAAGCAGCATCGATGTGATAACGATAAGTCACCGAGAATGAGCGCTCACTCGAAGAAGACCACGAGGCGGTACGCGCCGAAGCGTTCGCGGGAGCAACAGCACCCTCCGGCGTCATGTCGAGAATCTCGACCTGAGACTGTTGGCGGCAGGTGGCGGCTACGGGAAGCCAAGCGCGAACGGTCTCCCCCTCTAGAGCGCCGGGGACAGACAAGGACGCCTTAAGCGTAATAACGCGAGTCAATCCGTTTTGTGACTCCATCTCCTTGAGCATCTCGTTGCGCAGTGCAATTCCGTCCGTAGGATCGGGACGCATGCCGGGAACCTCTTTGGGATATACGCGAAGCGAATCGAGGAAGTTGTCGAGAACGAACAGCTCGCCATCGATAAAGCGCCAGTCAATACGCTTACGGTCAATCAGATCGTCAAACTGCTCCTCGGTAAACTCAGGCCACTCCTCGCGAATCATCGCAATAGCCCGATCGCGCGACACCGAAAAATGAAGCGGCGTCTCAAGCATGCGATACCGCTCGGCACGAACGCAGGCAGCAAGCGAGGGATCGGGATTCTGCCCCAAAAGACGATCACAAGCCGCAACAGCCTGCGTCAAATATCCGGCATCCTTGAGACGAAGAATCTCGGGCGGCAGTCCAATATCGAGATGACGGAAATCATCACAGCAAACATCAACAGAGCAACCAACAGGACCCTCGTCAATGACCTTCCCATCCGAAGGCAGCACATTAATAACAGCCATACCAAACTCCAAGTCATTAGAACTCTTGAAGCCCATTGTAGCGAGATAAAAAAGAAAGCCCCAATAAAGGAACCCTCAACACCGATAAACGGTACCTCTAAAAATGAATTCAGCCCAGTAACCCTGTAGCGAGTTAACAAAGGAGGCCCCGTTTCCCCGGAGCTGATTCCGTCGCGCGACTTCTGGCGAAGCCAGGTGAGCGCAAAGGAAACAGTGTAGGGGGACGGGGCTTCCGACGGGAAGTTTAGCGACGCTTACGCCTTGTTGACGGAGCCAAACTCCTCCATGAGCTCCTTGGTGCGGGCAACGATGTTGTCGCGACCAGGCTTGAGGAGCTTGCGGGGGTCAAAGCCCTTGCCCTGCTGATCCTTGCCAGCCTCGATATACTCGCGAACGCCCTTGGCGAAGACGAGCTGCAGGTCGGTGTTGACGTTGATCTTGGAGATGCCCAGGGAAATGGCCTTCTTGATCTGATCCTCGGGGATGCCGGTGCCACCGTGCAGGACGAGGGGCAGGTCGCCGGTCTGAGCCTTGATCTCGCCCAGGCGCTCGAAGGAAAGGCCAGCCCAGTCGGCAGGGTACACGCCGTGGATGTTGCCGATGCCGCAGGCGAGGAAGTCGACGCCCAGGTCAGCAATCTGCTTGCACTCAGCAGGATCAGCGAGCTCGCCGCTGGAGGTCACGCCGTCCTCGGTGCCGCCGATGCCGCCGACCTCGGCCTCGATGGACATGCCCTTGGAGTGGGCAAGCTCAACGAGCTCCTTGGTGCGGTCGAGGTTAAGCTGGAAGGTCTCCTCGTGAGAGCCGTCATACATGATGGACGTGAAGCCGGCCTCGATGCACTTGAAGCAGTCCTCGTAAGAACCGTGATCGAGGTGAAGGGCGACGGGAACGGTAACGCCCGTGGCCTCGACGGCAGCCTTGACCATGTCGGCGCAGACCTTGAAACCGCCCATCCACTTAGCGGCACCAGCGGTGCACTGAAGGATCAGCGGAGACTTGGCCTCCTCGGCGGCCTGGAGAATAGCCAGGGTCCACTCGAGGTTGTTGGTGTTGAAGGCACCGAGACCGTACTTGCCGGCCTCGGCCTTCTTGAGCATGTCTGCTGCGTTGACGAGCATAAAAGAAACCTCCTGTAAGGTTGCTCCGATAACGCCTGAGATTTTACCACGACATACCCGAGCATAAACGTTCGTTTGTTCACGAATATCGTCCAAACAGACTTTTTTTGACCGTTTGCCCTACGGAATCGACCCGTTGGGGAAAAATAGCTT
>CABUUG010000131.1 GCA_902494605.1 uncultured Collinsella sp. | reverse complement strand
TGGGGCGACAGGGCCGTGTGGGAGGACCTCCACCACAGGGACCCGTACCCGTTCTGGCTTGATTAATGGATAGAAACGGATGTTCTATCGGGACACACATTTTGTCCTATACGCCACTTGTTCGCTCTGGGCGGCGCTCGCTGACGTTGGCTCAACCTGCGATGCTGTGTAGTGGTAGTCATTGGGGACGTTCTTAAATGACTAGTCAAAGGGGACACTCTTGCGGCATTTGGCACTTGGGGACGTTCCTTATGTGCCGGCAGTTTGGGACACTTCTTACGCCAAGAGGCTGGCGCACATCCTCCTGTCCTCAGTGCACCAAAAATAATCGCCCCGTTCTCTGGTGAGGACGGGGCGATTCGTCTTTTGGACTTGTGCAGCCAGGCTTATGCAAAGCGGGCGACGAGCTCCTGGAGCACGTCGGTCATCTTGACGAGCGAACTGACCGGGACGAACTCGTTGACGCCGTGGTAGCAATAGCCGCCGGTGGAAAGGTTGGGGCAGGGCAGACCGCGGAACGACAGCTGAGCGCCGTCGGTGCCGCCGCGAATCGGCAGCACTTGGGGCTCAACGCCGCAGGCAAGGTAGGCTTCCTTGGCAACATCAATAAGCTCGGGATAGTCACGAACGATCTCGGCCATATTTCGATACTGCTGCTTAATCTCGACCGTCACGCGCTCCTCACCCAGACGCTGGTTGAGCATCGAGGCGGCGGCATCAATAAGGTCGAGTTTCTGCTGGAACTTGGCGGCGTCATGGTCGCGGACGATATAGCGCGCTGTGGCGTGATCGACGGTCGCAGATACACCCTCAAGGTGATAAAAGCCCTCGTAGCCTTCCGTATACTCCGGGCGCTGCACGTAGGGGAGCAACGCGTTGAAGTCGCAGAACAGATTGCCTGCGTTGACCATACGGCCCTTAGCGTCGCCCGGGTGGATGGACTGGCCCTCAAAGCGGACGGTCGCCTCGGCGGCGTTAAAGCACTCCCACTCCAGCTCGCCGATGGGGCCGCCGTCGACCGTGTAGGCGTACTTGCAGCCAAAGGCATCGATATCCAACAGCTCGGCTCCGTGGCCGATCTCCTCGTCAGGGCAGAAGCAAATGCCGAGTGCGGGATGGGGCAGAGAGGGGTCCTGAGCGATACGCGCGACAAGCGACATGATCTCGGCGACGCCTGCCTTGTCGTCCGCGCCCAGCAGCGTGGTGCCGTCGCTGCAGACCAGGTCCTCACCCGCGAGGTCATTCAGGGCGGGAAGCTTGGCGGTACTCATGGCAACGGGCTTACCGTCAACCGTGCCGCAGACCAGGTCGCCGCCTTCGTAGTGTACGATGTGCGGCTTCACGCCGGCGCCCGGTGCAACTTCGGTGGTGTCGAGATGGGCGATCAGGCCCAGGGCGGGCTTGTCCTCAGCGCCCGCACTTGCGGGGATATGCGCGCAGACATAGGCGTGCTCGGTCACGTGGGCATCTTCCGCACCAAGCTCGCGCAGCTCTTCAGCCAGCACGTTGGCAAGGTCAAACTGAACGGCGCTCGAGGGTACCTGGTCGCAGTTTGCATCCTCGGACTGCGTGTTGATCTGGACGTAGCGCAAAAAGCGTTCGAGGACATCGGGGCTCGTGGTGGTGTTTTCCATAAAGACCGCTCCAATCTTAGTCGTCGTGTGCAACAAGAACTCTAGCACGGTATGCCACGGCATACCACGACGCTTGGATGGGGTAGAATCAGCCATTGAATGCAGAAGGGACGGAAGATCATGGATACGACAAATAGCTCGCGCGAACTACATCTGACGGTGGCGAACGAAGACTACTTGGAGTGCATGGTTCGCATTGAAAGCGAAGAGGGGGAAACCAACGGCGTGCGATCGGTCGACATCGCGCAGCGTCTTGGCGTCTCCAAGGCATCGGTCAATAAAGCGGTTTCGGCGCTCAAGGCATCCGAACTTGTCGAGCAATCGCACTACGGCAAGGTAGTCCTGACCGATCGCGGCCGCGAGGTTGGTACGGCTATCTGGTACCGTCATCGCCTCATCCGCACGTTTTTGGTTCAGGAGCTCGGTGTCGAATTTGAGCGAGCCGATTCCGAGGCCTGCATGATGGAGCATGCGCTTTCCGAGGACACGATGAACCGCTGGCTCGCCTATCTCGAAAAGCAGGGAATCAGCGTCGAGGAATAGCGGGATATATATGGATACGAGTTATTACAACCGCTTTGGTGCCGAGGAACTTACGCGCCGCTTGTCGAGCGAGACCTTGTTGGCGCAGGGTCCCATGGGCAGTGTTCTGTTGAGTGAGTACGATGCCGCCGACATTCCACCGGCGTTTTGGAATCTGGCAGAGCCGCAGACCGTTTCTCGTATCCATCGCTTGTATGTCGCCGCCGGCGCGCAGGTGCTCATTACCAACACCTTTCAGGCATCGAGCTATGCCCTCAAGCACGACCAGATTGCGCCGTCCGTGGCGGAGGTCAATCGCGGGGCTGTCGACGATGCCCGCCAGGCGCACCCTCAGCTGCTGCTGGGCTCGATGGGCCCGATCGGTATTGAGTGGTTTGCCGAGGACTCTGCCGAGTATCGTGAAATCCGAGGCATTGCGCGCGAACAGGCGCACGCCTTGCTCAATGCTGGTGTTGACGGTCTGCTGATCGAGACGGTGACGTCTATCCGTAATTTGCAGCCCATGCTTGCCGGCGCCCGAGATGCCGCCGATGGCATGCCTGTTCTGGTGAGTTTTGTCGTTGACGATAAAGGCGACCTGTTGGGCGATGGCCTCAACATCGAGGCAGCCGTTTTGTACGCCGAAAAACACGGCGCAAACTCGGTTGGTGTTAATTGCTGTTCGCTTGCGGCCGCGAACGCGGCGGTGCCCAGGATGGTTGCATCGGCGACTACTCCCGTCACGGTGCGTCCCAACGTGGGCGACCCGGTCCAGACTCAGGATGGCCCCGTATGGCACGAGAATCCCGAAGCTTTCGCGCGCGCATGCATCGAATGGAGACATGCCGGTGCCGCAATGGTGGGCAGTTGCTGTGGAACCACGGCAATCACTACGGCCGCGATGGCCGAGGCGCTCGATATATAAAGGGCAAAACCGCTCCATACGGGGCGGTTTTTTTATTGCCTGCATGTCCTCGGCAGCATTTGCCCAAATGGTGAATGCTGGTGCCGGCAGGTTGCCGAGTGCATGTTGCGGGTATACCCCATGCGTACCATGATCCAAACACTGTGAGGTGTCTGCGCGTGTGCGCGATAATTCATTTTGGAACTGACGGTTGGCGCGCTCGCGTCGATGAGGACTTCACTGCCGATAACGTTGCCCGTATCGCCGATGCCGTCGGCGAGTTGTGGCAAAAGACCAATCCGGGCAAAACGGTATATATAGGGTTCGACACCCGGCCCCTGGCGCGCGAGTTCGCTGAGCTTGCGGCGGGCGCGCTAGCAGCGCACGGGCTAGACGCCGTGCTCGCTTCGCGGCCTGTCCCGACCCCTGCCCTTACGTGGGCGGCGGCTTATGACGGTGAGGCGTGCGGCGCGCTCATGGTGACGGGGTCCCATCATCCGCAGGGTTATCTGTGCCTCAAGATTCGCATGGGTGACGGCTCGACCGCCAACCAGGATGTCATCGAAGAGCTCGAAGAGACTATGGCTCCCGAGCCAATGGGGATCGAGGGGCAATATCGCACCGCGGATATCATTCCTGACTATATGCAGGCGGTGGCATCGTTTGTCGATGCCGAAGCCATCCGCGTCGCGCACTTGCGCGTGGTTGTCGATCCCATGGGCGGCGCAGCCCAGGGCTATCTAGCCGACTTGCTGCGCGAGCTTGGCGTTGAGGTGCACGAGATTCACGCCGGGCAGGTGTCTGATCAAGAAGATATCTGCCCCAACCCCGTTGAGCCTTGGGTGGACACTTGCGAGCGCACGGTTATCGAGGACGGAGCTTGCGCTGGCCTGGTGACCGACGGCGACGCCGACCGTATCGGCGCGGTTGACGAGCGCGGCAGATATATACATCCGCATCAGATCATGGCGCTCGTTTTGGGCGACTTGGTTCAATTTCGCAATTTGGAGGGGCGCGTCGTCGTCAATCTTTCATGCTCGACGCTCGTGCGTCGCATTGCCGAGGCGCTTGGCTGCCGCGTGACCGTCAAACCAGTCGGTTTCAAATATATAGCGGCGGAGATGAAGAAGGGCGGCGTCCTCATGGGCGGCGAAGAAGCCGGTGGTATCGGCATCGCCGCGCATATGCCCGAGCGTGATGGAATCCTCGCCTGTCTGATTCTGTGTGAGCTTATGGCAAAGACGGACGCGCCTTTGGGCGTTCTGGTCGACCAACTCGAGGACAGTTTTGGTAAGACGAGTTACGGTCGACGCGATTTGCGTCTTGAGGCCGAAGATGCCGAAACGTTACGAACCCTGCTGCCGGGCGTAAACCCCAAGTCGATTTGTGGCAAGGTGCCGCAAAACGTTAGTCATATGGACGGCTTGCGTCTGTCATTCGAGGATGACACGTGGCTGCTGGTCCGTCCTAGCGGGACCGAACCAGTGGTGCGCGTCTACGCCGAGGGGTTCTCGGTGGAAGAACGTGATGAGTTGCTCGATGCTGGCTGTGCTTTAGCTAGGGGGACGTATCCGCTTTAACCATGAGGCTGCCTTATATAAAGAGATGCTCGGCGAGCGGTAGGTAACGGCTGGCAAACGTTAGTCGGATCACAAGATGTGTAGGAAATGTGTACGCCTAGATTCCCGCCCGCGGGGGCCCTCCGGTCTGGCAATATATCTCCTTGCCGCGCGGCCCGGTCGAACCGGGAACCAGCGCAGGCGTGCACCTTGAGAACCGGATACTGCGAGGATGGACACACCAGTTGTGTCGCATCC
>CABUUG010000130.1 GCA_902494605.1 uncultured Collinsella sp. | reverse complement strand
GCCTTTGGCGCCAACCCGTATCTGGGTGCCGTCGTCGGCGGTGCGTTTATCAACTCCTCGCTGCAGAGCGCCTATACGGTTGCCTCCGAGGGCGTGCAGACCATGGTCACTGTCATTCCCGGCGTGTACAGCTTTGAGTGGGTCGGTTATCAGGGCCATGTGATCCCGATCGTCATCGCCTGCGCCATTCTGGCCTTCCTCGAGAAGCGCCTGCACAAGATCGTTCCCGAGATGTTCGACCTCTTTGTGACTCCGCTCGTCTCGGTGTTCGTGACCGTGCTCGTGACGCTCGTTGCCGTCGGCCCCATCTTTGTCTGGGCCGAGAACGCCATCCTCGGTCTGATCCAGGCCCTGCTGACCCTGCCCTTCGGCATCGGTTCCTTTATCGTCGGCCTGTTCTATGCCCCCACGGTCGTTACCGGTATCCACCAGATGTACACCGCCATCGACCTGGGCCAGCTTGCCCAGTACGGCGTGACCTACTGGCTGCCCATCGCCAGTGCTGCCAACATCGCTCAGGGTGGCGCCGCACTCGCCGTTGCCTTTAAGACCCGCGATGCCAAGATTAAGGGCCTGGCGCTTCCTTCGGCTCTGTCCGCCTTCATGGGCATTACCGAGCCTGCCATCTTTGGTGTGAACCTGCGCTTCTTTAAGCCCTTCATCGCCGCCTGCATCGGCGCCGGTTGCGGTGCCCTGGTCTGCGCGCTCACTTCGCTTGCCGCTTCCGGCACCGGCGTTACCGGCATCTTCGGCATCCTGCTGTGCCTGGCCCAGCCCGTGCAGTACGCGATCATGTTTGCTGTCGCCGCGCTGGTTTCCTTTGCCGTCTCGTTTGTCCTGTACAAGGACGAGCCCAAGGCTTCCGAGCAGGCCTAAGAGCTTTTGATTGAGGGTATGCCCGCGGGTTGTATGCTCGCGGGCGTTTCCCGTATCTGGTGCCGGTCTCTGGCGCCTTGTTACTTTCGATCCGTTAGGACTTTGATATGTCTAATGCACTTGGTCGCGACCTTGCAAAGTTGGTTGCCGCTGTTGACGCTGCCGCCTCTGAGTGCGGTCATGGCGCGTATGGCCAGCACTTCCATATTATGCCGCCGGCGGGTTGGCTCAACGACCCCAACGGTCTTTGCCAGGCGGGCGGCGTGTTCCACGCTTATTTTCAATATGCGCCCTTTGATGTCGAGGGTGGCGTTAAGGTTTGGGGCCATGCCACAAGCCGCGACCTTATGAACTGGGAATATGTCGGTGCGCCGCTGCTTCCCGACGAGCCGTTCGATTGCCATGGCGTGTATTCGGGCTCCGCGCTTGCCGAGGACGGCCGCATTTGCGTGCTGTACACAGGCAACGTGAAGCTTTCCGATGCAGACGGCACGTACGACTACGTCAATACCGGCCGCCGCGCTGATACCGTGTATGTCGAGAGCGTTGATGGCCTTGCCGGTCGGGAGTTCAGTCAAAAGCGCGTGGTGCTGGCGTCCGATGATTATCCCGAGGATTTGACCTGCCACGTGCGCGACCCCAAGGTGTGGCGTGACGCGGACGGGCGTTATCACATGGTGCTGGGCGCACGTCGTCGCGTGGATGGTCCGCATGTCGATAGTCGATTTTGCGCCATGCACGGCGAGGGTGCCGGGCGCGATGTGGGCGAGATCCTGGTGTATGGCTCGGCCGATATGCTGAGTTGGGAGCTCGAGAGCCGCGTGTCTACCCCCGAGCGCTTTGGCTTTATGTGGGAGTGCCCGGGGTATCTGGAGCTTGAGGCGGATGGCGGCGTGCCGGCAAGGTTTCTGTCTTTCTCTCCCCAGGGGCTCGAGGGCGGTCGTTGGGACCGCGGTAACGTGTATGCAGCGGGCTACATGCCTGTAACGGGCGACATTACGGGTGGCAATGACGCTTATGAGCTGGGCGAGTTTCGCCTGTGGGACGCCGGTTTTGACTTCTATGCTCCGCAGGAGTTCACGGCCGAGGACGGTCGCCACATTCTGATCGGCTGGATGGGCATGCCCGATGAGCCGACCTATGGCAACGCGCCCACCGTGGCGTGCGGCTGGCAGCACTGTATGACGGTGCCGCGTGAGCTTACAGCCGGTGCTGGCGGCGTGGTGCTGCAACAGCCGGCGCGCGAGATTGAGCACCATTATGCCTCGGTGCGTGTGGGGGCGGGCTCGTTGGAGGTTGCCGGCGATACCTGCTTTGATGTTGTTGTCGACGGTGTCGACGGCGCGTTTGCCGCGACCGTAGATGGCGAGCTGAAACTGGTGTTTGTGCCCGCCGAGGGCGAGCTTCCCGCGCGCTTTGAGATGCGATATACCGATGAAGGTCGCGCTTCTGCCGGCTGCGGTCGTACCGTGCGCTGGGAGCCCGTCGACGAGGTGCGCAACGTGCGCATTGTTGGCGATGTCTCGTCGGTCGAGGTGTTTGTGAACGATGGCTCGCTCGTGTTTTCGACGCGCATCTATCCCGAGGCCTATGGCGTGACCGTTGACACTCCGGGTGCGAACGTGACCTACCACGCGCTCAACATCTAGGCGATTCGTCGCATATCGGCGCTATACTGCAGCCGTTGCCCACGATGCGGGGAACACCCGCATCGTGGGTTTTTGCTTATGAAGGGGCGGTGCCTTGTGGATGTACAGCAGCTAGAAGAGTCCTGGGCTGTAAGGACCGGCGCGCGTGAGGCGCGTCTTGTTGCGGCCCTGCATGTGCCGGCGGCGCTGTCTTTGTTGGGGATTGTGCGTCCCGGTGACCGCCTGGTGGCCTTTGCGGACGATTTTGCCGATGCGTTTGCGAGCGGATTTGACGGCTGCGATGTTGTGATGGTGGGGGAGCCGTCTGTCGAGGCGTTTGCTGCGGCGTCCGGTGGCTTTGCCGGCTCGTTTGACGCTGAGGGTCCGCACCTGTGGTGGTTCGTCAACTCCATCGGCGGGTTTGGTCTGCGTGTGCCTGATCTTCGTGCGCTGGGTCGGGCGGCGCGTGAGGTCCATGCGCTGCTGGTTGTGGACAACACCGTGGCGTCAGCTTTTGGCTGCGATTCGCTGCGGCTGGGTTCTGCGCTGTCGCTCGAGGCGCTCGATCGCGTATGCGCCGGTGATGCTCCGCGCAAGTTGGTTGCCGTATCGGTCGCGCGCTCGCAGCTCAAGCGCCATCGCGTGGATGCCGCGGCCGAGTGCGCGCATGCCCTGCTTGAGGGCTGTGGCTTGGCCAAGTTTGAATTGACTGCTGACGAGGCCGGTGTGCTGGAGCGGGGACTGGACTCGCTCGACGTCCGCATGCAGGCGCATTTCGATCGCGCCCGTGCGCTGGCCGAGTATCTGGCCGCCAACGAGATGGTGCGCAGCGTGCGCTATCCCGGGCTGAGCTCGCATCCCGACCATGTGGTTGCAACGGGAATCCTCGAGCACGGCTTTGGCCCGGCAGTTGAGTTTGACCTTATCGAGCGCAGTGCGGGTGATTTCTTCGATGCTTTGCCGGGGGAGTTTCGTACATCGCCCGCCGGCGGCGCAACGACGCGCCTCTCGGCCACGCGCGGCAAGCAGGGGAGCACCATCCGCCTCTTCGCCGGCACCGACAACCCCCTGGTCGTAGCGTCCGCCCTAGATAACGCCCTCCGCAACTAGCTAAATCATCCTCGACTCCATAAGTTGCGGTGAAATAGGGATTGATTTACGGCTTTAACCGCATAAACAGCCCCTATTTCACCGCAACTTATGAGAAGGGGTTGTGTGGCTATAAGGCCCCGTCCCAAATTGGCTATTCTTTTATGCTGGCGATGAGGTCGTTGGCTTTGGTGACGATGACGTTGTTGATGTCGGCCTGCAGCTCCTCGTAGACTGCTATGGCTCGCTCGCCGGCGGGGGTGAGCGTGGATCCGCGGGCGCCGTCGCGCTCGATGAGCTTGCAGCCCAGCTGGCCTTCGGCTTCGTTCACAATGCGCCAGGCCTTGGAATATGCCATGCCCATGCTCTTGGCGGCACGGTTGAGCGAGTGCTCGCGGGCGATACCTTGCAGCAGCAAGACGCAGCCATGGCCGAAGACGCCCGGCAGATCCTTGTCGCACGCTTGAATGACCAACTTTGCCGTCGTCTTGTACTCCATGTGCTCCACGTCTCCCCGCTAAAGTGTTTGCTGGGCAAACGCAAAGCATGCGTCAAACCCTCGTGTGCTCTTCTTAAATCATGCATTGTAGCAGTCAAAGTGCGTTAAGATACTTCCCCAGTATTGGGCGCCCAAGGTTGGGCTGGGTCCTACGAGGCCTGCAGCCGACCGGTCGCATGGAAAAAGGAGAAACATGGCTACGTTCTTTCCCGGTGAGTCCCACACGTTTTCGGAGTATCTGCTGGTCCCTGGTTACTCGTCCTCGCAGTGCATCCCCAACAACGTCTCTCTTAAGACGCCGCTAACCCGCTTTAAGCGCGGTGAGAAGCCGGCAATCACCTTGAACATCCCCATGGTTTCCGCCATCATGCAGTCCGTCTCGGGCGTCGATATGGGTGTCGCGCTCGCTACCGAGGGTGGCCTGTCCTTCATTTACGGTTCCCAGAGCGCCGAGTCCGAGGCCGCTATGGTCAAGGCCGTCAAGGATCACAAGGCTGGCTTCGTTCAGTCCGATTCCACGCTGACCCCCGACATGACCATGGAGCAGGTCATCGAGCTCAAGGAGAAGACCGGTCACTCCACCATGCCGGTCACCGACGACGGCACTCCCAAGGGTAAGCTCCTGGGCATCGTCACCAGCCGCGACTATCGCCCCAGTCGCGATGACCACCAGACGAAGGTCTCCGAGTTCATGACCCCGCGTGAGCAGCTCATCGTAGGCGACAAGAACATCAGCCTCAAGGTTGCCAACGACGTCATCTGGGACAACAAGCTCAACGCCCTGCCCATCGTCGACGATAACGATCACCTGATGGGCATCGTCTTCCGCAAGGACTATGACAGCCACAAGACCAACCCCAACGAGCTGCTCGACGGCGACAAGCGCTACATGGTCGGCGCTGGTATCAACACCCGCGACTATGCCGAGCGCGTGCCGCTGCTTATCGAGGCCGGTGCTGACGTTCTG
>CABUUG010000129.1 GCA_902494605.1 uncultured Collinsella sp. | reverse complement strand
TTCCCTCAAAATCATTCCGCAGCGCGAAGGCCCCTTGTCCGTCGCTCCGCAGGAGCAGGACAAGGGGCCTTCATGCGCGAGGACGATTTTGAGGGAACATCCCGACCGTCCCGGACAGGTATATGAGGAGGATGTCTACAGGTACTCGATTTGAGCGCCTTCCGTGTCGCACGTCAGAATATGCGTATCACACTTAGGGAACTGCTCGCGCAGCTTGACCTGCAGGAACTTTGCCACGATGGTATCGTCGGTCACAGCCATAAGGGTCGAGCCCGAACCGCTGATCCAGATGGTCTTGGCACCGCCGTTAAGGCAGGTGTCGCGCACAGCGTTGTAGTCGGGAATCAGACGGCGACGATAGGGCTCCTGGATGCGGTCGTCGTTGGCGGCGGCAATCAGGTCGAGGTCACCAGTCTCCAGGCCGCGCGTCATGCCGGCGATGCGGCCCATTTGCCATACGGCGGTGGAGAGTGGAATCTCCTGCGGCACAACCTTGCGCGCCTCGCTCGTATGCACCTCGTAGGGCGGAATCACGGTAATAAAACGCAAGCGATCGCTCACCTCGTAGCGCAGGCACTGGGGGAGCGAATCAGTCGGCGTAAAGGAGCAAACGGCACCGCCCAGGATAGCGGGGGCGACGTTATCGGGATGGCCCTCGACCTCGGTGGCGATGCGGACGAGCTCGGCGCGGTCGACGGTATGGCCCGTCAACGCGGCGGCAGCCATGATGCCGGCGACGACGCAGGTGGAGCTGGAACCCAGGCCGCGGGCGACGGGCACGTCGGTCTGAATGTCGATGGCAACGGGAAAAGCCGGCTCGCCCCAGGCGGCCAGAGCATCGACAAAGCTTACATAGACCAGGTTATTCTCGTTTTGGAACTCCTCGGGGCAGCCCGTGATGGTGAGCTTGTCGGCGCGCTCAAAGGTAAAGTGCGAGTAGAGGCTGACGGCCATGCCGAGGGTATCGTATCCAATGCCCAAGTTGGCGCTTGTTGCTGGGACGGTGATTTTGATCATGTGGGTCCTCCTGGGCGGGTCTGGCCGTTTAGTTCACTGCTCGGGCAGTCCTGGCTCGCTCGGAAAGCACATTAAGTGCTTTCCGGCTCGTGCGGAACTCGCGACGAACTAAACGGCCAGACCCGCATGTCAGCTCGTCATCATCCCGGTGGGTATCTGATAAAAGAAGGTGCGCCGGCTTGCGCCGGCGCTTAATAAGGGGTTTAGTCGGTAGCCATCTTTTTTGCTGCAGACTCGACGTAGCTTGCCATCTCATCGACGTCGCAGACGTCTTCGAAGCGGACGGGTTTGGACTCGAGTTCGGCGAGCTGTGCCGGGGCGACCGTGTTGGTTGCCTGCTCGAGCACGCGCATGGCCTCAAAGTCGTCTTCGGGAACGTTAAGCCCCAGGGCGTCGCAGCAGGCGCGCGGGAACTTGTAGGGGCTGGCGGTCGAAAGCAGCACGCGAGCCTTGGCGCCCTCGGCGGGAGCGACCTTTTCAAAGACGTGATAGCCGCAAGCGGTGTGCGGGTCGATCACGTAGCCGTTGGCGTCCCAGCAACTCTTGATGGCAGCGCGGACCTCGTCCTCGCTGGCCCAGCCGCAGCCAAAGACGCTCTGAATCTTGGCCAGCAGCTCGGCGGGTACCTCGTAGCGACCAGTCTGTGCCAGCTGCTCCATAAGGCCGGCAACGAGTTCGCAGTCGCCATCGGACAGGAAGTACAGCATGCGCTCCAGGTTAGAGCTGATGAGGATATCCATCGACGGCGAGATGGTGGTGAAGAACGGACGGTTGCGGTCGTAGACGCCGGTGGTCAGGAAGTCGGCGAGCACGTTGTTCTTGTCGCTGGCCACGACGAGTTTGGCGACGGGCAGACCCATGCGCTTGGCGTAGTAGCCGGCCAAGATATCGCCAAAGTTGCCGGTGGGCACACAGAACTCCACGGCGTCGCCGGCCTCGATGGCGCCGGCGCGCAGCAACTGCGCATAGGCGGCAAAGTAGTAGACGACCTGCGGTACCAGACGGCCGACATTGATGGAGTTGGCGCTCGAAAGCACCGTGCCAGCAGCCTCCAGGCGCTCGGCAAGCTCCTTATCGGCAAAGATGCGCTTGACGGCACTCTGGGCATCGTCGAAGTTGCCGCGGATGCCGCAGACGGCGACGTTATCGCCCTCCTGTGTGGACATCTGCAGGTTCTGGACGCGGCTGACCTTGCCCTCGGGATAAAAGACGGTGATGCCCGTGCCCGGAGCGTCGGCAAAGCCGGCGAGTGCTGCCTTGCCCGTGTCGCCCGACGTGGCGGTGACGATCATGATGCGCTCGGCGCCGCCGTCCTTGGCGGAAGTGCGGGCCATCAAGCGGGGGAGCATCTGCAGGGCGACGTCCTTAAAGGCACTCGTGGGGCCGCCAAAGAGCTCCATAACATAGGTCTGAGGGGCATCAGCGCCCGGCGCATCGTCGAGTTTGACGAGCGGCGTAACCTCTTCACTCGCGAACGTGCCGCGGTATGCCTCGTCGACACACGCCGAAATTTCTTCGGCCGTGTAATCATTCAGTAACATTCCCAACACATCTTGAGCGATTTCAAAGTACGATTTATCTGCAAGCGAGCTGATATCGACCTGCTGGGTGCCGAGCTCGTCCGAGACAAACAAACCCCCGTCGGGAGCGATGCCGGTGCGGATTGCCACCTTACTTGAGCACGATAAAGTGCGTCCTCGTGTACTATGATAAGTTCCCATATAACACTGCTCCTCGGATGCCTTGGTCCCAATCGGTGAAACCATGGTATCAGAGCGCGCAAAATAGGTTCGCAGAGGCTTTTTAGAAAGGTAACCTCCAGCCCATGATTAAGATTGCCAAGTTTGGCGGCTCGTCGGTCGCCGACGCCGAACACTTTAAGAAGATCAAGGCCATCGTCGATGCCGACCCGGCTCGCCGTTTTGTGGTGGTTTCTGCCTGCGGTCGCCGCTTTAAGGGCGACACCAAGGTGACCGACCTGCTCTACCTGGTTAACGCGCACGTTAAGTACCACGTGTCGTGCGAGGAACTGCTCGAGGACATTGGCCAGCGCTATTTTGATATTGCTGACGAGCTGGAGCTCACCTATCCCATCCGTGAGGAGTTTGCGGCCTTTGCCGAGCGCGCCCGCTCGGGCGGCTACTCCACCGAGGAGCTTGTGAGCCGTGGCGAGTACTTTACCGCCCGCCTGATGGCCGAGTACCTGGGCTTACCGTTCCTGGACGCCGCGACGGTTGTGGCGTTCCATCACGACGGTACGCTCAGCATGAATCGTACCTCCGAGTTGGTGCAGGAGTACGGTCAGCAGGGCGGCTTTGTTATGCCCGGTTTCTACGGCGCGACGCGTGAGGGCCAGATCAAGCTGCTCGATCGTGGCGGCGGCGATATCTCGGGCTCGATTCTGGCCAAGTGCCTGGGCGCCGATCTGTATGAGAACTGGACCGACGTCTCGGGCTTCTATTCTGCCGATCCGCGTATTGTTCCCGAGGCTCAGCCCATCGCCCGCGTTACCTACGAGGAGCTGCGCGAGCTTTCGTACATGGGTGCGAGTGTCCTGCACGAGGAGGCCGTGTTCCCCGTGCGCGAGGCCGGCATTCCGCTGGTCATCAAGAACACCAATGCGCCACAGGACCCCGGCACCATCATTAGCGAGACGGCTGACGAGGGCGAGGCAGAGCCCATCATTACCGGCGTGACCGGCAAGCGCGGTTTTGTCGCCATCAACGTGGCCCGCGACCGCACCAAGCCCCGCGTTGGCTTTATGCGCCGTGCGCTTTCGGTCTTCGAGCGCTATGACGTTTCCGTCGAGCATATGCCCACCGGCGTCGACCGCTTTGGCGCCGTGGTGCAGGAGCAGGATGTGCACGATTCGCTGTACTCGCTTGTGGGCGACATCCAGCAGGAGGTCGAGCCGCTCGAGATCGAGGTCGTTGAGGGTCTGGCGCTTATCGCTACCGTCGGTCGTAACCTGCGCGGCCGTGCAGGCATCTCGGGCCATCTGTTTGGCATGCTTGGTCAGGCCGGCGTGAGCGTGCGTATGATTTCGCAGAGCTGCGACGAGATCAATATCATTATCGGTGTCGAGGAGAAAGACTTCGACCTGGCGATTCAGACCATTTACCGTGCCTTCTCCGACGAAAACGGCATTGTGAAGGTCTCCGATCTGGAGGCTCCCGCACCGGTCGATTCCGCCCTGGCCGCGCTCCACAAGTAGCTGCCATCCCGGTGAATTTTTGGGACAAGTGCCAGAAATCTACGGCGGGGCGTTTCGTTGCGGTTTCGTTTCGACGGGGCGGGTTTCGTGTCCGCTCCGTTCTTGTATACACTGGCAACAATAATCGGCCTGCTTGGCGTGCGGGCGATAGCCACAACCTTTAAAGGGGGAAGCATGAAACAGTACACGGTTGCTATTTTGGGCGCGACGGGAGCCGTGGGCACCCAGATGCTCGAGTGCCTCAACGAGCAGGAGTTTCCGGTCGGTAAGCTCAAGCTGCTGGCGAGCGCGCGCTCTGCGGGCAAGACCGTCGAGTTCCGCGGCGAGCAGGTTGTGATTGAAGAGGCTTGCCCCGAGGCCTTTGAGGGCTGCGACATCGTGCTCGGCGCTGCCGGCGACGATATCGCCAAGGAGCTGCTGCCCGAGGCCGTCAAGCGCGGCGCCGTCGTGGTCGACAACAGCCACGCCTTCCGCATGGATCCCGAGGTGCCGCTGGTCGTGCCCGAGATCAATGCCGACGATATCAAATGGCATCACGGCCTTATCGCCAATCCCAACTGCGCGACCATCATCGGCCTGGTTCCCACGTGGCCGCTGCATCAGCTTGCCGGCGTGAAGCGCATGATCGTCTCGACGTATCAGGCGGCTTCTGGTGCCGGTGCTCCCGGTATGGCCGAGCTCGAAGCGCAGCTTGCCGCCCTGGGCCGTGGCGAGGAGATTCCCGAGCCGCGCGCTTTTGCCGCCCAGCTGGCGAGCAACCTGATTCCGCAGATTGGCGGCGTCAAGGAGGAGGGCTTTACCTCCGAGGAGATGAAGCTGCAAAACGAGGGCCGCAAGATTATGCACCTGCCCGAGCTGCGCGTGAACTGCACCTGCGTGCGCGTGCCCGTGCTGCGTTCGCACTCCGAGAG
>CABUUG010000128.1 GCA_902494605.1 uncultured Collinsella sp. | reverse complement strand
TTTGGCTATGACCCGCTGTTCCTGCCGGTCGACACGCCGGGCAAGACCATGGCCGAGCTGACGGCTGACGAGAAGAACGCCATCAGCCATCGTTTCCACGCGCTCGAGCATCTGTCCGCCAAGCTGACGGGCGAGGAGTAGGCCATGCGTGCGGTGGTGCAGCGCGTGCTCAACGCCGGCGTGACGGTCGACGGCGAGTGCGTGGGCCGCATTGGACGCGGCTACCTGGTGCTGCTGGGTGTGGGCCATGGCGATACGCGTGCCGAGGCCGACAAGCTGTGGGGCAAGCTCCGCGGACTGCGTATCAACGAGGACGAGAACGGCAAGACCAATCTGGCACTTGCCGATGTCGACGGCGAGGTGCTCGTGGTGTCGCAGTTCACGCTGTTCGCCGACTGCCGCCACGGTCGCCGCCCATCGTTTACGGATGCCGGCGCACCCGATGTTGCCAACGAGCTCTACGAGTACTTCCTGACGCTTGTGCACGAGGACGTTGAGCATGTGGCGCACGGTATCTTTGGCGCCGACATGAAGGTCGACCTGGTCAACGACGGCCCATTCACCATCGTCTTGGACACCGACAACCTTTAGGTTACGCGGTTTTACCAAACCGCGTAACAACTGGTCATGCGAGGTTGTCGTCTGGTACGTATTCGAGACCGGGCTTTTTTAGCTACTTGCGTATGGCCACAACAGGGTGCTATAGTATTAGAGTTTTGTCTATCTTAGGGGTATTGTCCCCTTTTTGAATTGCACCTTCTGGAGGCCCTGTTCATGGAAGAGATGGAAGTCAATCACGTCGACGACATCCACGAGAAGCTGACCGATATGGTGGGCGATCGCGTCAAGGTGAAGGCCAACATGGGCCGTACCCGCGTCGTCGAGCGCATGGGCACCATCAAGAGCGTCCACCCGGCCGTCTTCATTGTCGAGGTTGACGAGCGTCGCGGCCGCAAGTCGCGTCAGTCCTACCAGTACATCGATGTCCTCACCGGCCAGGTCGAGCTGTTCGACCCCGAGAGCGGCGAGCATATCTTTACCCCGCTCGGCAATCAGCTCGAGGAGCATTAACGGTGACCGATCGGTCCCTGACTCTTTCCGCGCCGGCAAAGATTAACCTCTACCTGGGGGTTCATACCGAGCGCGATGACCGCGGCTACCACAGGGTCGATTCCCTGATGGCGGCCGTCGGTCTTTCCGATACCGTGACGGTCGCGCCGTCGCAGGCGCTGACCGTCCAGACGGTTCCGGCATCAGATTTTCCCATGCAAAAGAATACGGCGTATCGGGCTGCGGTTGCTATGGCCGAGCATTATGGTCGCGAGGCAAACGTCTGCGTGACGATTGAGAAGCGCATTCCATTGTGCGCCGGCTTGGGCGGCCCCTCGACGGATGCGGCCGCGGTCATTGTCGCCTTGGCAGAGCTCTGGGGCATTGATCGCACCGACCCAGCGCTCGACGATATTGCGCGGGGCATTGGTGCTGACGTCCCGTTCTTTTTGCACGCGAGTCCTGCGTTCTACGTAGGTGGGGGAGACGTGCTGGCAACTGAGTACCCCGCGCTGCCTGCGACGCCCGTCGTGCTGGTCAAGCCGCGCGAGGCAAGCGTTTCGACAATTGAAGCCTATCGACGTTTTGACGAGGCCCCGGTGCCTGCGGACAAGCCCGGCGCGATAGCTTCTGCCTTGCGTGCTGGTGATGCCGAGACGGCATATGCACTCATCCATAACAACCTTGGTGTCATTTCCGCACAGATGGAGTCGCAGATTCAAACGGTCCTCGACTGGCTGCGTAAACAGGACGGAACCGTTGCTGTAGATGTGTGCGGATCGGGTGCCTGCTCGTTTGCCATTTGCGACACCGCTGCCACGGCCGAAAGGCTTGCCGATGCTGCCCAGCAAAATGGCTGGTGGGCCTGCGCGACTGAGCTTATTCCCAACACGGTTCAAATCGACGCGCCAAAGAAATAAAAATTTCTCTAGCACGCGGCGAAAATCTTTGTTACTATAGTCGAGCTAACGGGTTGTGGCTCAGTTTGGTAGAGCACTGCGTTCGGGACGCAGGGGTCGCTGGTTCAAATCCAGTCAACCCGACCAGAGCATGAGGAGGGACCGCTTCTTGCGGTCCCTTTTTTTAGCTAGTGTTGTGATACCGCGATACCCGCGGTATACTCATTCGAGCTTGTCTCGCTGTATTGTGGAGGTCTACATGTTTGGACTGAGGGCTCCTGAGCTCATCATTATTCTCGTCGTTGTCCTGATTATCTTCGGGCCCAAGAACCTGCCGAAGCTCGGCAAGTCCCTCGGCTCTACCGTCAAGAATATCCGTGAGGGTATGGAGGGCGACGATAAGGCCGAGACCAAGCAGGCCGAGGAGGTCGTGGTCGAGCAGTCCGAGGAGGACAAGGAGATCGCTGAGCTCGAGGCCAAGCTCGCTGCTGCCAAGAAGAAGCAGGCAGAGGACAGCGACGCGGACGCAGAGTAGTCCCATCCCTTTGGGGTGAGCACCTGACCGGCTTGCCCGCAGGCTAGCCGGTCTTTTTCGTTTTGTTGACAGTTGATTGTTTGATCAGAGTTGGGGAGATATCCGTATGGACGCAAGCCAGATCGTACTGACCGCTGAGGGCCGCCAGAAGCTCGTCGAGGAGCTCGCCTGGCGTGAGGGCGATTACGCCAAGGAGATCGTCGAGGACATCAAGGAAGCCCGCGCGTTCGGCGACCTTTCGGAGAACTCCGAGTACGATGCCGCCAAGGACAAGCAGGCCCAGAATGCTGCTCGTATCGCCGAGATCCAGGCCATTCTTGCCAACGCTCAGGTTGCTGCCACCACGGGCGACCTGACCGTCTCCATCGGTTCCACCGTTTCGCTGATTGATCCCAACGGCGAGGTCATGGAAGTCACGCTCGTCGGTACCACCGAGACCAACTCGCTCGAGCACAAGATTTCCAACGAGTCTCCGGTCGGTCACGCCATCATTGGTCACGGCGAGGGCGATTCCGTCGAGGTCGTTACGCCTTCCGGCAAGACTCGCGTCTACACCATCGCCAAGATCGCACGCTAGACCACGGTCCCGCGTAAAGGTATGTTTTCGCTCCCTGGGACCGAATCCTGGGGAGCGTTTTAGTTTGAGGAGCTAACTTATGGCAGAGAACCAGAACGCCGCCGATCAGGCATCGACGCTCAACGACGAGCGCGCCACCCGCCTGGTCAAGCGCGCCGCCCTGTTCGAGGCGGGCCAGAACCCCTATCCTGAGCACTCTGAGCTTGAGGACTACGTCGCCGATATCGAGGCTAAGTACGCCGATCTTGCCGATGGTGAGGACACCGAGGATGTCGTGAAGATTGCCGGCCGTGTGGTCGCCAAGCGCGGTCAGGGCAAGATCATGTTCATCGTCGTGCGCGATGCGACTGCCGAGATTCAACTGTTCTGCCGCATCAACGACATGGACGAGGCTGCCTGGAATACGCTCAAGGCCCTCGACCTGGGCGACATCCTGGGCGTGACCGGCGTGGTCGTGCGCACCAAGCGCGGCCAGCTTTCCGTTGCCCCTGAGAGCGCGACCCTGCTTTCCAAGGCCGTTCGTCCGCTGCCCGAGAAGTTCCACGGTCTTTCCGACAAGGAGACCCGCTATCGCCAGCGCTATGTCGACCTGATCGCCAACGACGACGTTCGTGAGACCTTCCGTAAGCGTTCGCAGATTCTCTCCACCTTCCGTCGCTTTATGGAGTCCGACGGCTACATGGAGGTCGAGACCCCCATCCTGCAGACCATCCAGGGTGGTGCCACGGCCAAGCCGTTCATTACCCACTTCAACGCGCTCGATCAGGAGTGCTACCTGCGTATTGCCACCGAGCTGCACCTCAAGCGCTGCATCGTCGGTGGTTTTGAGCGCGTGTTCGAGATCGGCCGCATCTTCCGTAACGAGGGCATGGACCTTACCCACAACCCCGAGTTCACCACGATGGAGGCCTACCGTGCCTTCTCCGACCTCGAGGGCATGAAGGCGCTCGCCCAGGGTGTCATTAAGGCGGCTAACAAGGCCATCGGCAACCCCGAGGTCATCGAGTACCAGGGCCAGACCATCGACCTTTCTGGTGAGTGGGCCAGCCGTCCCATGACCGACATCGTCTCCGACGTGCTCGGCAAGCAGGTCACCATCGACACGCCGGTCGAGGAGCTTGCTGCCGCCGCGCGCGAGAAGGGCCTGGAGATTAAGCCCGAGTGGACCGCCGGCAAGATTATCGCCGAGATCTACGATGAGCTGGGCGAGGACACCATCGTCAACCCCACGTTCGTGTGCGATTACCCCATCGAGGTCAGCCCGCTTGCCAAGCGCTTTGAGGACGACCCGCGCCTGACGCACCGCTTTGAGCTGGTTATTGCCGGTCACGAGTACGCCAACGCGTTCTCTGAGCTCAACGACCCGGTCGACCAGGCCGAGCGCTTTGCCGCTCAGATGGCCGAGAAGGCCGGCGGTGACGACGAGGCCATGGAGTACGACGAGGACTACGTGCGCGCCCTCGAGTACGGTATGCCTCCTGCGGGCGGCATCGGCATCGGCATCGACCGCGTGGTCATGCTGCTCACCAACCAGGCTTCTATCCGCGACGTGCTGCTGTTCCCGCACATGAAGCCCGAGAAGGGTTTCCAGTCCGGTGCCGCTGCCGCCAAGGCTGCCGAGGCCGGCAACGCCGCGAGCCCGTTCGTTAAGTCGCTTAAGCCCACGCTCGATTACTCCAAGATCGCCGTTGAGCCGCTGTTTGAGGAGTTCGTCGACTTTGATACCTTCTCCAAGAGCGACTTCCGCGCTGTGAAGGTCAAGGCATGCGAGGCCGTCAAGAAGTCCAAGAAGCTGCTGAACTTTACGCTCGACGACGGCACCGGCACCGACCGCACCATCCTCTCCGGTATTCACGCTTATTACGAGCCCGAGGACCTGGTTGGCAAGACCTTGCTTGCCATCACCAACCTGCCTCCGCGCAAGATGATGGGTATTCCCAGCTGCGGCATGCTGATCAGCGCTGTCCACGAGGAGGAGGGCGAGGAGCGCCTCAACCTGATCCAGCTCGACGCCTCCATCCCCGCCGGCGCAAAGATGTACTAACTAGTTACGCGGTTCTACGAACCGCGTAACGGCTCGACGCTGCGCCCTC
>CABUUG010000127.1 GCA_902494605.1 uncultured Collinsella sp. | reverse complement strand
TGCCCTGACCAGCGCGGCAGCGTAGGTAGGGTCGTCGACCAGTGCTGGCTCCGGTGCTTGGTCGAGCATAGCGCGGATGGCCCCGACGGCGTCCTCGCGCTTGACCTCCCACGCGCGGTGCGTAATGCCCGCGGGGTCGGTGACGGCGTAGAGCGACGCGCCCTCTTTGGCGGCGCCCAGGATGATGTCCATGACGGGCGACGCCTCGTAGGCGAGCGACACGGGGCGCGGCTGAACTTTGAGTTCGGCGATCGCGTGCGCAGCGGCGGCCACGTCGGCGCTGGCATCGCCCTTGCCGCCCGCAAGTACACTCGTCGGGCAGATCGCCACGACACCCGTCACACGTCCCGGCTCGCCCGAGCATTCGTACACGTAATACGCCGCACCCGGGTCCTTGAGCATCAGACCATCGGCAATGGCTCCGCGCAGAGCATCGTTGCCGCTCAGGATGCTGCCCATTGCAGGCAGCGCCTCGAGCACGCGGTCCTGAGCCGGGCGGATGCAGGGAAACGGAAGTGCTTTCATGGGCGGTCCTAACGCACGAGTCGGTTTGTTCGCGGCTTATTATGCCCCAACTTGGCCGCTCGCGTCCCAGAGCACGTTATCGGCGAGCGCGATTAGCACCTGCTGACAACGAACGATATCGGCGTGGGGCACATATTCGTTGGGCTTGTGCGCGAGCGCGAGCGACCCGGGACCGTAGCTCATGCAATTGCGGTTACCTGTCTTGCCGGCAATGACGGCGGTGTCGGTGTAGCCGGTAAAGAAGCCGACGGTCGTGTCCACGTCCGTCACGTCATCGGCGGCACGCATGAGCGCTGCTAGAAGGGGAGAGTTCGGGTCGCGCTCGATGGCGGGGCGGTCGCCCGTCACGGTGTAGCTGCCATGGCAACCGGGAACGGCGGCTTCGGCGACGGCGATGGCCTGCTCTACCATTCGCGTCGCGGCGGCCGTATCGGTCGGCGGGGTCAGACGCATGTCGACCCAGACTTTGGCGCGGTCGGGCACGACATAGGGGCGATATCCGCCCTCGATTTGGCCAAACGTGATGGTCGAAGGCCCCAGCTCATCGTGCGCGGGCAGCGCCATAAACGCGCGACGGAGCGAACACACGACCTCGGCTATGGCGGCGACGGCATCCGCGCCCTTCCAGGGCTGGCTCGCATGCGCCGTCACGCCAGTCATTTCAATTTCGAACCACGTACGCCCCTTGTGCGCTACCTGGATCTGTCCGTCGGTGGGCTCGGTGTCCAGCACCCATTCACGCGAGCCGACCCAGCCGGCATCGATAGCTGCCTCTGAACCACGCATAAAGTCTTCCTCGTCGACCGAGCAGATGAGTGAAAAGCCGCGGTGGGGCAGCTCGCCTTCTGCCGCCACGCGCTCGAGCGTATGGACCAGTGCGGCAATGGCGCAGGCCAGGCCACCCTTCATATCGCAGGCACCACGGCCGTAGAGTTTATCGTTGCGCACGATCGCTCCGAGCGGCGGAATGTCCGCGTCCCAGCCATCGCCCAAGGTGACGGTATCCAAATGGCAGATGTAGACGAGCCGTGGCTCGTCGCTTTGGCCCGGCACGGTGACCATTAGATTGCGGCGTCCGGGGAGTACTTCGTGCTCTGCAATCTGCACGGCATCGAGTACCGGATAGCTCAGCTGCGCCAACCGTTCCTCAACCAACGCTTTGATATAGCGCTCAATCTCGTCCTCATACGCACCCGGGTCTGAACTGTCGATCCGCACGAGCCCTTGCGTAAGCCGCCAAGCAAAATCTGTATCAACCATAGGCACCTCACAGATAGTTAGGTCAACATACAGATTGTATGCCAAGAAGCGGCTCAGTGCATTTAATGGAGCGCTCACAAAAATGGGGGCGCCTCTCGTGCGAAAGGCGCCCCCGCGGGCATTCAATGTCAGCGACGGGCAGGCCACATGGGGAACTGCCCGTCAGGTCAGTCGGCGCTACTTGATCACGCGCACGCGATACATCGACGGAATCTGCTTGAGCGCCTCGATGGTGCTGCTGTCTAGGTGTTCGTCGGTGTCGAACATGGTGTAGGCGTTCTCGCCGGCGGACTCGTTGGTCATACGCTGCACGTTGGCGTTGTCCTTGGCCAGGATGGCCGTGATCTGGCCGATCATGTTGGGCACGTTGGCATGCAGGCAGGCAATGCGGCTTGCAGCGCGCGCCTTGCCCATGCTGCAGGCGGGGTAGTTGACGCTGTGTGCGATGTTGCCGTTCTCCAGGTAATCCTTGAGCTCGCTGATGGCCATGTCGGCGCAGTTGGCCTCGGCCTCGCCGGTGCCGGCGCCCGAGTGCGTGGTGATAAACGTATTGGGCATCTTGACCGTCTTGGGCGTGGCGAAGTCGCAGCTAAACCAGCTGAGCTTGCCCTCGCGCAGGGCGGCGTCGACGGCGTCCTCGTCAATGATGGTTTCGCGCGCGTAGTTGATGAGCACGGCGTCCGGTGCCAGCAGGTTAATCTGTTCGGTGCTGATCATGCCGATGGTGTCGGCCTTGCTGGGCACGTGCACGGTGAGGTAGTCGCAGCCGCGGCAGAGATCCTCGAGCGTGCCCACGCGCTGCACCTCGCGGCTCAGCACCCACGCGTGCTCGACGGAAATGAACGGGTCGTAGCCGTAAACGTCCATGCCCAGATCGACGCAGGCGTTGGCGACCTTGGAGCCCACGTTGCCCAGGCCGATGACACCGATGCGCTTGCCCTTGAGCTCGCGGCCCACAAAGGCCTTCTTGGCCTTTTCGGCATCGACCTGAATCTCGGGGTCGTCGGCGTTGTCACGCACCCAGTTCATTGATTGCACCACGCCGCGGCTCGAGAGCACCAGCATGCCTAGGACGAGCTCCTTAACGGCGTTGCTGTTGGCGCCGGGGGAGTTAAAGACGACGACGCCCTTCTTGGCGTACTCCTCGACGGGGATGTTGTTGACGCCGGCGCCGCAGCGGGCGATGGCGCGGATGCCCTCGGGCAGCTCGTAGCCGTGCAGGTCGGTCGAGCGCATCAGAATGGCGTCGGCCTCTTCGGCGGTGCTCACAAACTCGTAGCCCTCACCAAACTCGACCTTGCCGTCCTTGGTAATGTCATCGATGGTTTTAATCTTGCGCATGGAAAACTCCTTAGCAGGTTTTGATCTATACAGGGTGGTCTGAGATGGCTGATCGGCCCGCGCGTTGCGGGCTAGTTAGATCGCGGGCTCAAACTAAGCTGCGCTTCGAAGTCCTTCATGTACGAGGCCAGTGCCTGCACATCTTCCATGGTTACGGCGTTGTAGACGCTAGCGCGCATGCCGCCCACCAGGCGATGGCCCTTGACGTTTTGAATCTGGTGCTCTGCCGCGCCTGCGACAAAGGCCGCGTCGAGTTCGGCGTCGCCGGTGCGGAAGGTGACGTTGGCGATGGAGCGGCTGTCGGCCTGTGTGGTGCCATGGAACAGCACGCTGTGCTCGAGCAGGTCGTAGAGCAGGTTGGCCTTGGCCCAGTTGCGCTCGGCCATGGCGGCAAGTCCGCCGGTCTGCTCAACCCAACGGAACACCTTGCCGCACACGTAGATGCCAAAGGTGTTGGGCGTGTTGAGCATGGAACCCTTGGCGGCCTGGGTCTTAAGGTCCAGGTACTGCGGCGTCTGCGCAAAGGCGGGGCCATCTGCGATGAGGTCGTCGCGCACGATGGCCACGGTCACGCCCGCGGCGCCGGCGTTTTTCTGCGCTCCGGCGTAAATGAGCCCGTAGCGCTCAACGTCGAGCGGCTGCGACAGGAAGCAGCTCGAGACATCGGCGACCAGCGGTACGTCGCCGAAGTTAGGCAGCTCGTGGTACATGGTGCCAAAGATGGTGTTGTTCTGGCAGATGTAGACGTAGTCGAGCCCGTCGCCTGCGGCCTCGGCGGCAATGCGCGCATTGATGTCGGCCATGTCGGGGATGCGGTCGAAGTTGGTGTCCTCGGAGCTCGCGAGCAACACGGCCTCACCGTACTTGGCGGCTTCTTTGTATGCCTTGTTGGCAAAGTTGCCGGTCACGATGTAGCCGGCGCGGCCGCGGTGCATGAGGTTCATGGGGATGCCCGCAAACTGCAGCGTGGCACCGCCCTGTAAAAACAGGACACGGTAGTTGTCCGGGATGCTCAGCAGACGGCGCAGGGTTGCCTCGGCGTCGTCGATAATCTGCTGGTACATGCTAGATCGATGGCTCATCTCGAGCACGGACATGCCGCAACCGCGGTAGTCCATCATCTCGTCGGCGATCTCGGCGAGCACGCTTGTAGGCAGCGCGGCCGGGCCAGCTGAGAAGTTGTGCACACGTGCCATCTTCTAGTCTCCCTCGTAGTCGTTTGAACGTTCGGGATACTTTAGCACAGTGGAGCGCTAGGCGCGACCGCATCACAGCAAAACCCGAGTGCGCCGCTATGATTTACAGGATGGTTACATGGGGGAGGGGTGCTTTACTCCTCAGGCAAATCCAAATCTGCGAGCGAAGGCATGAGGCTTTCTAGGCGCTTGATCTCTTCGTCGCAAATTAGCTACCTCCTGCCCGCTACGACGCGAGCGTGGCGATGACGGCTTCGTCGCCGGCGTATATTAGGGTGTTGCCGTCGGGGATGATCGTTTGGCCGTCGCGCTTGAGCATCACCACGATAAAGGGGTGCTTGCCCTGCGGCACATCGCGAAGACGCTGGCCGGCCAGGCGACCGTGGGGGGTTACGGTGACCTCGCGCAGCGTAACCTCGGCACGCTCTTCGAACGTTGGGGCGGCCATCACCAGCAGATCGCCTTCCTGGATCACGGTATCGCCGTTGGGCAGCACCGGGTGCGCCCCGTCGCGCAGCACCAGGACCACGAGCATGTCCGTCGCGCTGCCAATATCGGCGAGCGAGCGCTCGGCAAACGGATGGCCAGCACCCACCTTGAGCTTTACAAATGACATGCCGTCTTCGTCGCGATAGTCGTTAAAGGTGCGGCGCACGTCGCCGGTCGCATCGATCATATCGAGCTTCTTCGCCACCGCTGGCAGCAGCGAGCCCTGCACCACAATGCTCGACACGGCAATCACAAACACCAGGTCAAATAGGTCGTGTCCGCCGGGAACGCCGGCCACCACGGCAAAGAGGCTAAACACGACCGAAGCTGCTCCGCGCAGGCCCGCCCAGCTTACGAGCGCGACCTGGCGGGGGTTCGTCTTAAAGGGCGCCAGGAGCACGCCGACGGCGATGGTACGGCTCTCGTAGAGCTTATACGCCATGAGCGCCAGGCCCGG
>CABUUG010000126.1 GCA_902494605.1 uncultured Collinsella sp. | reverse complement strand
GGAAGCGGCTCAGGGCGATATACGCCGTGATGCGCGACCGGGTGCCCTACCGGGAGTAGCCCCGACGGTTGACAAAACTATAGGAACACCCAATGACTGGTCATTTTAAAGTGCCGGCAGTTGGGGACGTTCCTTTTGGGCCGGCACCCGGGGACACTACTTGCGGGTTTGCGACCGATTTGTCCGTTTGTCGACGCGCGAGTGTCCATTCGGCGTCTTCTTGAGTTGTGGTGCTCTGCTGTTTCTGTGGTGGCCGGGGGCGCTTGGCTCAAAAGGGCGGGTTGGCCGTCTATGTTTACCTGCGGTTTTGTTGCGGTGCGCATTTTCGGTCAAGCATCCCGTCAAGTGTTTGGTCAGCATCTGGTTTGCGGCCGGAGGCCTATTTTGCCCGCGCTGGTCGTGGCTGCCCACCCTCCTCGTAAGCTCAAATTGAGGTCCATCGGTTTGAGGAGGATGCCATGACTGACCACGCTTTAGACCGAGCGCAGCTAGCCGGAGCCGTCGGCAACGATATTGCCGACATGGCCCATTTTTGGATGCTGCGGAAGTTCCAGTTTTTGGAGCCGGCGCGCGAACAGTTCGAGGTCATTGTCGACCCATGGCTCAGCTATTGCACCGAGCCTTCGCAAAATGAAATCATGGCCTACAACATGGCATTTACCGATTGGCTGCTCTTTGAGCGCCCCTATCGCCATGGCAAGACGCTGCTCGAGCTGTATGTTGATGAGCCGCCGGCATCGCTTTCGCCTGCCTCGCTCAAGCGGCTCGAGCAGGTGCGCGACACGCAGTATTTCTCGCGCTTTGGCATTTTGGACAAGGATCCTGCGAACGGCATGGTTGTGCTGAAGGATACGCGCACCGACCTTCGCTTTGATGTCTACGACCCGCATATCGTGCAAAAGGAGCATTGGAGCGACGGCGCGATCGCGGTGCGGCTCGCGTGCGTCGACGATGTCTGGCTGACGGCGGGGCAGCTCTACCTGTATGACATCGCGCGCCTGAGTGACACGGCGGTCGACGGGCCGGGCGCGGTGCATCCGGAGGACCTGCAGGACGGCTTTGACACCTCGTGCATCAGCTTCTTCTTGCGTCTGGTCCGCGACATCATGGGCGCCCAGGGGCGCTACGTAAAGTCCCTCAACATCTACGAGCAGGAGTGGGAGTAGGGGATGTGACTGGTGTCGCCCTGCTGCCCTGACTTTGTCTCAATCTGTAACGTTTGGCGGCTGTTTGGGCCCGTAACTGTTACAGATCGAGATGTTCGGCAACGGGTTGGGAGAATGTCTCGATCTGTAACATCTACAGGCCCAATTTCGACCTTCCTGTTAAAGATTGAGACAAAGGCTGGACGCGGTGTCGAAAGATCTTGTTCTGTAACAACTAGAGGCTCAAAGACTGTCTTCCTGTTACAGATCAAGACATTTGTCGGCGGCGGCAACAGCGACGATGGCCCATTTCTCCGATGTGGTGGTGATGGAAGTGTCTAATACCGTTTTTAAACACAAGCATGCAACACGTAACACCTTGGCGCGGAATAGGATGCTTGCCAGGCTCACGGAGGCGGCTGAACAAGGCGTGCTGCTTGTAACGCACGACAATGCCGAGCTCATGTGGCTGCGGCGCCATGTGGGCACAGACGATATTGCGGAGCCCGAATCGCATCTATTCTGTTTTCAGCATGAATGGGATGCGTTGACGCCGGCGGAGCGAGCGCTGCGTACCATCAAAGGGCTTGCGGAGTTTTATTCCGATTGGGCGTTTTGGGGGTATGACGCAGCACTTTTGTGGGGTCTGGAGTTGCCGGATGATCTGCTCGGGCCGCGTTACTTGGTCAAAACGGGATGTTCGGTGGCATTGGGTATGGGGTGTAGGCTGCTGCGTCCGCAGACGGCGGGTGTGCTTGAACAAGTCGATGGCGTGCGGGTGACGCCGTTTTGGCGCACGGTGGAGGATTGTCTGCTGCGTGCGCCGTTTTCGTATGGTCTGGCGATCGCCGATTCTGCATTGCGGGCGAAGGGCATGTCGCGCGACGACCTCTGCGAGCGGCTCCAGGCCGATTGCGAGGGCAGGCGAGGGTATCGCAGAGCTCAGGTGATTGCGTCGCATGCGGACGGGCTGTCCGAGAACGGCGGCGAGTCTCGCTTTCGGGCGTTCTTTATTGCATACGGCTTTCCGGTTCCGGAGTTGCAGGTGGAGTTTCGCGATCCGCTCGATTTGAGCCAGGTGTTTCGGGTCGATTATTTCTGGAGGCTCGAGGACGGGACATGTGTCATCGGCGAGCTCGACGGAAAGGGGAAGTATGCCTTGCAGAACGGCGAGGGTCGGGAGTCGGTCGACCCGTTCGTGGCAGAGCGTCAGCGGGAATCTCATCTGACAATGCTCGGGCACAAGGTGCTTCGGTTCACGTTTGATGAACTCAAGAACCCGGGGAAGCTGGTCGAGAAAATGAGGCTGGCGGGTATTTCGCAGCGGGCCGATTTGGCTGAGGAATGGAAGCGTCAGTGGTATGGGCACTGAAGCGGACTGTCTCAATCTGTAACAATAAGGGGCCGTTTGGCCTCGTAACTGTTACAAATCAAGACAAAAGGTTGGCGGCTGACGAAAAATCTCAATCTGTAACATCTGGCGGCTGAAAACTGGTCTACCTGTTACAGATCGAGACAAAGGTTGGACGCGGTGCCGAAAGATCTCGATCTGTAACATTTGGAAGGGTAAAGACGGTCTATCTGTTACAGATCGAGACATTTTGCTGGTGTCGCCGCGCTGGGTCTGCAACGCGTTTCGCTTCCCAGGTCCCTCTCTTCCCTCCGTTAACCGATATGTTTGACTTTAGTTCGCTGCATTAGGTGATAATGGACAAATGTTCAAGTTAATCGTGAGGGAGGAGCTCGATATGGCGTCTGCCGATCGTTCCACGTTGTTTATCAATGCGACCGTCCTGGATGGCTCGGAACATATGGAGCCGCAGCCCGATATGGCCGTGACCGTTGAGCGCGGTGTCATCACCTGGATTGGCCCGAGCGCCGTGGCGCAGGCGCCGGCGGGTGCCGAGGTCATCGACCTGGGCGGTGCGTATCTCATGCCGGGTCTCATCAATATGCATGTGCATCTGTGCGGTTCGGGTAAGCCGGTTTCGGCGGGCGATGCGGGCGCGCTGATGAAAAAGCTCGATAATCCAGTGGGGCGCGCCATCGTGCGCCATATCCTCAAGGGCAGCGCCCAGCAGCAGCTGGCAAGCGGCGTGACCACGGTGCGCGGTGCGGGCGACCCGCTGTTTGCCGATCTTGCCGTGCGCGATGCTATCGATGCCGGTAAGTATCAAGGTCCTCGCCTGGTGGCGCCGGGAACGGGCGTCACGGTGCCGGGCGGCCATGGTGCTGGCTTGTTCGCCCAGGTGGCTAACAGTCCCGCCGAGGCAGCCGAACAAGTGCGCGACCTGTATGCGCGCGGTGCCGACGTCATTAAGCTGTTCGTAACGGGCGGCGTGTTCGATGCGACTGAGGTGGGCGAGCCGGGCGTGCTGCGTATGCCGGTGGAGGTTGCCGCAGCGGCGTGCAAGGCGGCACACGATATGGGTCTTCCGGTCATGGCCCATGTCGAGAGCACCGAAGGTGTGAAGGCCGCGCTTCAGGCCGGCGTCGACACGATTGAGCACGGCGCTCCGTTGACGCCCGAGATTCTGGAGCTGTACCGTGGCGCCGCGGGCACGCAGCTTGAAGGCCGTGCGCCCAGCGTTACCTGCACCATCAGCCCGGCGCTGCCGTTTGTATTGCTCGACCCGGAAAAGACCCATTCGACCGATACACAAAAGAAGAACGGCGACATCGTATGCTTGGGCATCATCGAGAGTGCTCGTGCCGCACTGGAAGCTGGCGTTAAGGTGGGCCTAGGCACGGATTCGAGCTGCCCGTTCGTGACCCAGTACGACATGTGGCACGAGGTGGCCTATTTTGCCAAGTATGTCGGCGTGAGCAACGCCTTCGCGCTGCATACGGCCACGCAGGTCAATGCCGAGCTGCTGGGGCTGGGCGGCGAGACCGGCACAATCGAGTGCGGTAAGGCCGCCGATATCCTGGTGACGCGCAAGAACCCGCTCGATGACCTGCGCGCCCTGCGAGAGCCGATGCACGTGATGTGTCGTGGCAATCTGATGCGCAAGCTCAAGGTGAAGCGCATTCCCGAGGTGGACGCCGAGCTCGACGCGATTATGGCCATGTCGTCCGAGGCGCTGGCCGAGGAGCTCGCCCGCGACGGCGTGGCGTAAGCGCGCGATATGGCGATGCGACAAAGGGACAATCCTTTTGTCATAATCAGAAAAAGCCGAGGTCCCAGTGCGAGGCCTCGGCTTTTATTTGTCCCATGGTATGGCGGCTATGAGCGCGTTTCCATCTTGGCGTGGCACTTGGGGCAGGTGACGCGGATCTTGCCTTTGCCCTTGGGGACGGAGAGCATCTGGCCGCAGTTGGGGCACTTGAGATATGCCGTGGTCTTGCGACCCTTCCACATCTTCTTGGCCGTGCGCTTGGCACGCTCAAAGTCTTCCTTACTGGTGCCGGCCGCGCGTGAGGTGCTGGCCGCTGCAGCGCCACCGCCCAAGCTGGCGACAAACTTGCCCAAGCCGGGAACATTGGCGGTCGCGGCGACAAAGGCCTCGTTCTCCTTGCGACGTGCGTCGATATTTTTGGACAGGCCGCGCAGCACGCCAAGCACGATCACGGCGATGGCGATCCAGCTGAGCCACTGGATGCGGGCCATCGATCCGATCATTGCGATGACGATGCCGACAAAACCCATCACGATGGTGAGCTCGTCGGCGCCATTGCGACCCTTCATAAAGTCATTCATGCAAATTGCCTTTCGTTCGATATACTGCACGCCTTTATACCCGA
This sequence comes from uncultured Collinsella sp., assembly GCA_902494605.1. Lineage (GTDB taxonomy): Bacteria > Actinomycetota > Coriobacteriia > Coriobacteriales > Coriobacteriaceae > Collinsella. Next base: position 476 of record CABUUG010000126.1, on the reverse strand, counting down.
TTTAGAGCAAGGGGGACAGGTTAATCTGCACTAGTGTGGTGCAAACATGCCTGTCCCCGGAACACCAAGATGGTGCAAAGAAGTCTGTCCCCAATGCCCCAATTACTTGGAGAGCTTGTCGACGACGCGTTCGATCTCGGCGAGCTTGGCGGCTTTGAGGTCTTCGTCGCCCGATTCGATTGCCGAAGTCACGCAGCCCTCGATATGCGCCTTGAGCACGTCGGCGTTAATGCGCGCGAGGAGCGCCTGTGTGGCCATGAGCTGCGTGGAAATATCGACGCAATAGCGGTCCTCATCAACCATCCGCAGGATGCCGTCGATCTGGCCGCGTGCCGTCTTGAGCATGCGGGTCACCGATTTGTGGTCTGCCATCATGGCGGGTCCTCATTTCTGGTCGATCTTCCGGTTGCCCCCGTCAGTTGGGGTGGGAAAAAGGACGGATTATAGAAAAAGGAGGCGAAAAAAGAAGGAAGTTT
>CABUUG010000125.1 GCA_902494605.1 uncultured Collinsella sp. | reverse complement strand
TACGGAACTCCTCAACGCGCACGGGATTGCGCTTAACGAGCGCAAGCAGCGTGTCGTCGGACATGACCCACTTGCGCGGGATGTTACGGCGCTCGGCGCGATCCTCGCGCCAGGCGGCGAGCTCGCGCGCGATGCCCAACTGGTGACGGCTGCACGAATTGATGCGCTTGACCTTACGGAACGCCTCGTGGCGATCGGCACGGTAGTGCGACTCATCGACCAGAGGACGCAACTCGTCGAGCACCCAGTCCACGCGGCCCAGCTCGCGCAGGCGGCTCATCATCTCGGTATAGGCGACGATCAGGTATTTGACGTCATCGATCGCGTACTCAATCTGCTTATCGGTCAGCGGGCGACGCGACCAGTCGGTCAGCGACTCGGTCTTGGGCAGCGAGACGCCGCAAAACGTCTGCACGAGCGCGCCGTAGGAAATCTGCTGGCGCTCGCCCAAAAAAGCGGCGGCGACCTGCGTATCGAAAATCGGTCGTGGCAGCACGCCCACGGTATGGAGCATGACCTCCATATCCTGCGAGCAGGCGTGGAAGACCTTGGTCACGCTCTCGTCGGCCATAAGCTCGGCCAGCGGCGAGAGGTCGTCGATTACCAGGGGATCGACCGCGACGCTCTCGGCAGGGGTGGCAATCTGAACCAAGCACAGACGCGGATGAAATGTGCGCTCGCGCAAAAACTCGGTATCGACGGCAATCGCGTCGAACTTACGGGCGCGCTGGCAAAAGTCGAGTAGAGCCTGATGTGTGGAAATGTACATATCAACCCATCGAATAAGGTTAGGCCCGAAAAACACGGGTAGGATATCGGCATTGCCTTACAACTATACTCGGTTAGTCACAGAACGGGAACGTAAGTATGCGCTGCCTTATCATCCACAACCCGGCATCGGGCCCCAGCTCAGATGAAATCTACGCATTTACGCACGCCCTCGCGCAGGGCGGCGACGAGGTCGTGATGCGCTTTATCGGCGATGGCATGGAGCCCGAGGACGCCGTGGCAGACGTGCGCGAATTCGATCGCGTGGTGGTCTCGGGCGGCGACGGCACCGTCTCCAACGTGCTCGACCAGATGCGCGGATGCGGTGTCCCCACGCTCGTCTTCCCCTCCGGTACGGCCTGCCTGTTCTTCAACAACATCGGTAATGCCCCCGAGGCGGCGGCGCTTGCCAAGGCTTGCCGCGCCGGTCGCACGGTCAAAGTGGACATGGGCGAGCTCTTTTGGCTCGACGAGAACGGCAACGAGAAGCGCCACGGCTTCATCATCATCGCCGGCTCGGGCTTCGACGCCGAGATCATGATGAAGGCCGCCCCCACCAAAAACGACATCGGCGAGATCGCCTACTTCCTCTCCGCGCTCGCCACGCCCAATCCCACGGTGGCGCACTTTACGATTGAGCATGACGGCATTGTCGAGGAGCTCGACGGCATCTGTTGCATGGCCGGCAACACCTCGGTCATCCAAAACGACATCAACCTGTTCCCCGACTGCCGCATGAACGACGGCATGGTCGACATTGCGGTCATCGAACCCGTAAAAACTGTGCAGCTTCTACCGACTGTGATCACCGCCGCACTCGACCCCGCCGGCAAGGTACTCGGCCGCCCGCAGTTCAAGATCATCCAGACCAAGGAAGCCAAGATCACCTGCACCCCGTCGCTGGGCATGCAGTTCGATGGCGAGATTATCTCCAGCAATTCGGGCGTCTTTGGAGCCCGCGCGCTTCCGCAATGCCTCGACCTCATCGTCGACGAATTCTCCCCGCTCGGAAAATAGGAGGACCCTATGAACGACAATCCCCTGCTCGGCTTTATCATCATCGTTTTGGCCATGCTCGTCGGCTATGCGATCAACGTGATCCACCGCCGGAAGAAGTAATTCCACATTGGTATGATATTCATCCAATTATCGTCTCCCCTGCTGTTTATGCATTTGCCAAACAGCAGGGGATTTTCATTTCAGGCATTCCCAGCTACTTTATTCGGCTACAGTAATTACAGGGCGTCTTTATTAAAGTAAAGCTACAAACTGAGTACAATTAACCGCTCGTCGCATATTTCATCACGCTTATCGAGTAAGTGTCTTTCATAGATGAATATTGTTTCCAGTTCGTTACGCTAATGGGGTGTCTTTATTGGCTGAAGCCCTCTGGCGACAGAGGGCTTTCGCACGCTGGGAGGGAAAATGAGGAAAACTCACCCCGTCAACGCGCTCAAGAAGCTAGGCATAGGCCTCGCCTTTGGAGCTGCAACCATCATGTCCATGCCGACGTCTGCGCTCGCCTGCACGCAGATGTACATGGGCAAAAACCTTACGGCCGACGGCAACACGTACTACGGCCGCGCCGAGGACTTTGGCAAGCGCTATCTTAAGCACTACGGCATCGAACCTGCCCACGAACCTGGCTTTAAGTACAGCTCGATTGAATCTGCTTTTGAATACACTTCGAACAAGCCTACCTATCGTTACAGCTATGTACGCGACCACCCCTCCAACTGGATGGGTCGCACCGACGCCTATTCCGAGGCCGGAATCAACGAGAAGGGCGTCTCCTGCTCTGCCACGCTAAGCACTTCCTATAACGAGGAGGCCGATGCAGCAGACCACATCGATGAGAAAGTGGGTCTGGGCGAGTACAGTTACGGCAGCATCATCCTGGGCGAGAGCGCCACGGCCCGCGAGGGCGTCGAGCTTCTCGGCAGACTGATCGATGATCAAGGCGTCTGCACCAACGACCAGATCATCATCGCCGACAACAACGAGACCTGGCTGTTCGCCACACTTTCCGCCCATCAGTGGATCGCCATGAAGCTCGCTGACGACGTCGCGTCGCTCAACCCTAATATCGGGAGCCTCAACTACGATGTCGACCTTGATGACCCCGAGAACTGCCTACACTCCGAGGGCATCGAGTCCATGCCCGTGGAGAAGGGCTTCGCCAAATACTCCGCTGACGGCAAATTCGATGTCGCCCAAACGTATGGCGAAAGCCTCGCCGATTCCGGCGTAAACCAGTGGTCCCGCTATGTGCAAGGCCGCGATTATTTTGGTAGTCAGCTGACCGAAGGCACAGATTACGACATTATCACAGTAAAGAAGGATGGAAAACCTGACCAAAAGGGAGCCATGGTCAGCGAAATCCAGCCCCTGTTCTTCAGGCCTGGCAAGTCTGGCTGGAGCACCTTTGAGCTGATTCGTGCCTTTGGCAACCGCGGCGAGAACGTCCCTGGCCTCAACGCGAACACTGATGGTGTATATTGCATCGGCAGCGAGCGCAACACCGAGATCAACCTCTTCCAGATTCGTCGCGGGTATGACCCCGAAGTCGCTACCATCCAGTGGGAAATGCTCTCCCGCGCCGCGTACTCCGTCGCCATCCCGTTGTACTCCGCTCTGATAACTGAGGTCAGCCCGTACTTCAGCGATCAGACCGTCTCCTTCGATCACTGCAACCAGACTGACGTCGTGTACAACGAGGAGCCCGAGAACTCAATCAACTACGTCCTTATGGACATCAGCTCGCTCTGCTTCGAGAACCCTGACACCCTTGGTGTCAGCGTCCGTGCCTACCTCGATGCGCTCCAGAACGAGCTTATCGAGCAGAACAAGGAAGTTGACGCCGCCATGCTGGCCGAGACGACCACCGAGGGCCGCACTGCCCTGGCCAACAAGGCCGGCAAGGCTGCTACCGAGAACACCTACAAGAAGTGCAAGGCACTGCTCCAGGAGATGCGCGCCTATCAGAAGGCCGAAAACTTCGACCAGCCCTTTACCCCAAGCGACCTGAACACCGAGACCAACGGCCTCAAGGTGTCCATCACCTACGCCAAGGATGCTCTTGCCACCGATCCGGTCACCCCGGATCAGCCCGGCACTCCTGAGCAGCCTGGCACTCTCGAGCAGCCCGCTAAGCCCGAGCAGCCGGCCGCCAAGCCTGAGAAGCCTGGCAAGTCCGACACCACGACCACGGTAACCACTAACAAGACGAACACCAAGGGCGGCCTGCCCACCACTGGCGATCGTTTTGATGGCCGCATGGTGGCCGCATTCGCCATCGCTGGCGTTGCCGTCATCTCCGCGGGCGGTTACTTCCTCTACCGTCGCAATAAGGAGTAACGTCTTAGCTGAGCGGGCAAGGCAGCAATGGCAGCCTCTCGCCCGCTCAGCCCACTCTTTTGACCGGCGGGAAACCCGCCTGAAATCTTTTCAAAAAAGATTTCCCCGCACACACTTTGCTGTGCTATAGTGCAGCACAACAGCAACTAGGTGCGACCGCGCCATGGCATCACGAAAGGAGCCACCAACATGAAGAACACGATGAAGTCTCTCAACAACTGGTGGTGGCGTGATGCGAATACGATCGGTCGACAGTGAGTCCCTCACGCCTGTTTTTGCGCTCTAGGTGATTGGAAGGCCTCCGGTTTCGACCGGGGGCCTTTTTCTATCTCGAGCCCGATCGCATTCGCATCACGCGCCTCCGCTTTTCTCTTGCACTCCTCTTCCGAAAGGATTTTCACCATGTCTCAGAACACCACCGCCGCCCAGCCCCGCACCGTCCAGACCGCCGACCGCGGCAAACTCGACGTCCGCGCCCTCGTCCTGCTCGCCATCCTGCTCGCTGCCGGCTTCATCCTCAACTTCACCGTCGGCAAGGCCATCTCGGGCATCTCGGGCGGCATGATCAGCCCCGAGTTCATCATCTCGGCCTTCTGCCTCACCATCCTGGTCGTTCGCCCCAACATCGGCCAGGCGCTCGTTATTGGCCTCATCTCGGCTGCCGCGATCCAGATCACCACCACTTCGCCGTTCGTCGATTTTGCCGCCGAGGGCATCGCCGCCGTGCTCATGGCCGGCATCGTCAACGCCGCTGGCAAGAACGGTCAGGTCAAGCCCGCCATCGCCATTGTCGCAACCTTCCTGACCACCTTTGTCTCCGGCGTCATCTTCATGATCATCAAGATGGCCATGCTCGGCGTGGTCGGCGAGCTCGCCGCCGCCATGTTGCCCGTCGTCGCCATGACCGCCGTCTTTAACGCCATTCTGGTCGGCGCCCTCTATCTGCCCATCCAGAAGGCCCTGAAGCTCAACTAACCCGCTCGGCTTTACGAGCCCCACCCCATCTTGGCGTTCATTCGTCGCTCGCGTACCCAAGTACGCTTCACTCCTCTTTCGCGCCAACCTGGGCCCCTCGTAAAGCCGTCTCCGCGCTTCACCACCAAAGACTGTCCCAAACAACGAGCTTTTGGGGACGTTCTTGACTAGCTCTTGGGGATGTTCTTAAACGACTAGTTATTAAAGAACGTCCATTACAGTCGAAATTGTCAGCCCGGGACCGTCTCGGGCTACGATTGAGGCGCGCCCAGAACGGGCCGCCGACCGGGCGCCCGCGCACGG
>CABUUG010000124.1 GCA_902494605.1 uncultured Collinsella sp. | reverse complement strand
TGAGGAGGTCCGTAGCATTCGCGGTACCGATCAGTTGGGGGAGCGCGACGTGGACGGCGCGCTCATGGCCATCAAGCGCGGCGCGAGCTGCCCGCACGATCGCCTGCCGCTCATGGTGCGCGGGCATCGTCAGATCTCTCCGGAGTTGGAGAGCGTGACTGACCTTATGTATGCGCTTATCCGCCTGGTTGCCGAGCGCTCAGGCGTTGCGACCTCGGTCATTGCCTCGCGCGATGACCTGGCCGACTACATTGAGCATCCCGAGCAGAGCCGCCTGCGCGAAGGTTGGCGCTTTGAGCTTGTGGGCTCGCGCCTGGACGATCTGCTTTCCGGCAATATGGGGTTGACGGTGAAGGACGGCAAAATCGAGCTCCTGTAGGGAAGCCTAGCCGGTTGAGTGGGTAAAATGCCTCCAACGTGTAACTCGACTCGGAGGAATTCGCATGCCTTATTACTATGGATACGGCTTTGGCATCGACCCGCTGTACCTGCTGGTTGTTCTTGTCTGCACGGTGCTTGGCCTTGCCGCACAGAACTATATCAACTCGACGTACAAAACCTGGTCCAAGGTTCGCTCGGACGGCGATACGGGTGCCACAGTCGCTCGCCGCATGCTCGATGCCAACGGTTGTAGCGCCGTGGGTATCAAGGGTGTCGCTGGCGAGCTCACCGACCATTACAACCCGCAGGACAACAACCTGTATCTGTCGGATGCCAACCGTTCGGGCGGTTCGGTCGCAAGCGTTGCCGTCGCCTGCCACGAGGCGGGCCATGCCGCCCAGCGTCAAAGCGGCTATGCCATGATGAAGGTGCGCACCGCCCTGGTCCCGGTCGTTAACTTTACCCAGAACACCTGGACCATCGTGCTACTCATGGGCCTGTTTATGAACATCGCGGGGCTTACGACCCTCGCGTTGATTTTCTTCTCGTTTAGCGTGCTGTTCCAACTCGTTACGTTGCCTGTTGAGATTGACGCCAGCCGACGTGCTGTGGCGTACATCGAGCAGTCGGGTATGAGTTCCAAGCAGGTCAACGGCGCCAAGAAGGTGCTGACGGCAGCCGCACTTACCTATGTTGCTGCAGCTCTCACCTCGATTATTCAGCTGCTCTATCTTATGGCTCGCTACAACAGAAACTCCAACCGATAACAAATTGGGTCGCTGGGCGCCGCTGGGATTCGTGTCCCCGCGGCGCTGTACTATGTGTTGGACTTGAATTTGCGCAGGGCCGAAGCCCTTGTGCACGATGACGAAAGGAGGCTGCGTGGCAGGCTGGAATCTAACCGGCAATGCCGTTTCCGCCGAGTTCGACGGTTCGGACGAGCAGGAGCGCAAAGAGCTCAGCGTGAGCCAAGCGGTGGAGATCGCCGCCGGTGCGCTCGATGCCATTCCGCAGCTGAGTGTCCTGGGCGAGGTCACGGGTTTCCGTGGTCCCAACGCCCGAAGCGGCCACTGCTACTTCCAGATTAAAGACGACTCGGCCGCCGTCGACTGCATCATCTGGAAGGGCGCCTATCTCAAGCGTACCTTCGATCTGCGCGACGGCATGCAGGTAAGCTTTAAGGGCAGCTTCAATCTCTATAAGGCCACGGGCCGCATGAGCTTCGTCGCCCGCTCGTTCTCGCTGGCGGGGGAGGGCTTGCTGCGTCAGCAGGTGGCTCAGTTGGCCGAAAAGCTGCGTCGCGAGGGCCTGATGGACGAAGCACGCAAGCGCCGCATTCCGGTGTTTTGCTCGCGTGTGGCGGTCGTCACCTCGCTTTCGGGTGCCGTAATCGACGACGTTAAGCGCACATTGCGCCGTCGCAACCCGCTCGTCGAGCTTGTCTGCGTGGGCGCAAAGGTCCAGGGCGAGGGTGCGCCGACAGAGCTTATTGAAGGCTTGCGCCGCGCCGCTGCCATTACGCCGGCGCCCGATTGCATTTTGCTCGTGCGTGGCGGCGGTTCCTTCGAGGACCTCATGACCTTTAACGACGAGGAGCTTGCCCGTGCGGTGGCAGCCTGTCCCGTGCCTGTGGTGACGGGCATTGGGCATGAGCCCGATACCTCGATTTGCGACATGGTGAGCGACCGTCGCGCCTCCACGCCAACGGCAGCGGCGGAATCGGTGGCACCGGCTATGACGGAGTTGGCCGACGTGCTCGAGACGCGCCATCAGCGTCTGGGCGCCGCGATGGCTTCGATGATCGGGTCGGATCAGGTTGATCTGGAAATGCTCGACCAGCGCGGTCGTCGTGCTTGGGACACCTATACGGCTCGTCTGGGCGATGCGCTCGATGCCGCCGCGTGCCGCCCGTGCCTCAAAGATCCAACGTTTATGGTCGAGCGTCGCGAGTCTGAGCTTGCGCTGACTGCCGATCGACTGTCGGGCGCCATAACGCGTTCGGTTGGGGCCTTCCGCTCCAACTTCGAGCGTCTGCCCGAGCGCTTGATCGCAAGCACCTCGGGGCTCGATGGCAAGCGCCATGCGCTCACGCTTGCGAGCTCCCGTCTGGAGCATCAGGGGCGCACGATGCTCAGCAAACCCGCGTCCGACCTTGGCCGAGCCGCCGCGTCGCTCGATGCCCTGTCGCCGCTCAAGGTGCTTGCCCGCGGTTACTCCATCGCGTACAGCGATGACGGTGTGGCTACGAGCGCCAAGACCTTTAAGCCCGGCGATGCCATTCGTGTGCGCATGGCAGACGGCAACGTGGCAGCAACGGTCAATACGGTCGAGTAGGCCGCGTTTCATAGCGATAAACCTTTAGGAAAGGAAACAGATATGGCAGAGAAGACCCCGGTCGAGCAGCTTACGTACAAGCAGGCCTCGCAGGAGCTGGAGCTCATCATCCGCAGCCTGGAGTCGGGCGATATGGAGCTCGAGGAGTCGCTCGAGAGCTATACCCGCGGCGTCGAGCTCCTCAAGAGCCTGCGCACCCGTCTCTCCGATGCCGAGCAGAAGGTCTCGGTACTCCTTAAGGACGTCGACGGCAACGACGTGCTCGCCGACGGCGAAGCCGCCAACACGGACGACAACCTCTCGTTCTAGCCATCCCGACCAAATATAATTACCTTGGTCTGCGAGAAAGGAACCAACCATGTGTGATTGCATCTTCTGCAAAATTGCCAACCACGAGATCCCCTCGACCGTCGTCTACGAGGATGACCAGGTCATCGCGTTCGACGACCTCAGTCCCCAGGCACCGGTCCACACGCTCGTGATCCCCAAGAAGCACTACAGTGACATCGCCGATAACGTGCCCGCCGAGACCATGGGCGCCATGGCCCACGCCATCCAGGAGGTCGCCAAGGCCAAGGGTCTGGAGGACGGTTTCCGCGTCATCTCCAACAAGGGCGTCAATGCCGGCCAGACCGTCATGCACTTCCACATGCACGTCCTCGGCGGCAAGAACCTGGGCGAGAACCTCATCTGAGGACGCTTTTTCCTTGCAATGAAACGGAAGCTCAAGCACCGATAACTTATATATCAACGCAATAAACCCGAGCGCGAGGGCGTTTGGGTTTATTATTGAAGCGTATGTAACCTGGCGGCGCCACACCGCCTGTTAGTAGGGAGACACATGAACGTTCTGGTCGTCAACGCGGGATCTTCGACCCTTAAGTATCAGGTCATCGATACCAAGTCCCACAAGGTGTCCGCAAAGGGCTCCTGCGAGCGCGTCTGCTTTACCGGTGGTACCTTCACCCATGCTGCCAATGGCTCCAAGAAGGTGACCGAGAACATCGAGTTCCCCGACCACAAGGTCGCCATCGAGGTCGTCCTGAAGGACCTCGAGGCCAACGGCGTCAAGATCGAGGGCATCGGCCACCGTATCGTTCAGGGCGGTTGGTACTTTGGTGATTCCTCCCTCGTCGACGAGGACGTCCTCGCCAAGATTCGCGAGGTCGCCCCGCTGGCGCCGCTGCACAACAACCCCGAGGCCAACGTTATCGAGTACTGCCTGGAGCAGTATCCCGATCTGCCCAACGTCACGGTCTACGATACTGCTTTCCACTTCAATATGCCCGAGGTCGCCAAGACCTACGCCCTTCCCAAGGATGTTTGCGACAAGCTGCACATCCGTAAGTACGGCGCCCACGGCACCAGCTACCGCTACATCTCCAAGAAGGTCGCCGAGATGACCAACGGCGAGGCTCGCAAGGTCGTCGTGTGCCACATCGGTTCCGGCGCTTCCCTGTGCGCCATCGAGGACGGCAAGTGCATGGACACCACCATGGGCTTGACGCCGCTCGACGGCGTCATGATGGGCACCCGCTGCGGCTCCATCGACCCGGCTACCGTGTGCTACCTGCAGCGCGAGGGTGGCTACACCTTCGACGAGGTCGACGAGATGATGAACAAGAAGTCTGGCCTTTTGGCTGTGACCGGTGGCAAGACCAACGACTGCCGCAACGTTGAGGAGCTCGCCGCTGCTGGTGACCCCGAGGCTCAGCTCGCCTTCGATATGTTCGTCTACAAGATTGCCGCTAAGGCCGCCGAGATGGACACCTCCATGTGCGGCATGGACACCCTGGTCTTTACCGCCGGCATCGGCGAGCACGCTCCGGCCGTTCGCGCTGGCGTTGCCGACCGTCTGGCCTTTATGGGCGTCAAGATGGACCATGCCCGTAACGCCCTGCGTGGCGATGGCGCTTGGTGCCTGTCTGCCAAGGATTCCAAGGTCAAGATTTTCGTCATCCCCACGGACGAGGAGTTCATGATCGCTTCTGACGTCGAGCGCATCGTCAACGGCAAGTAATTGCAAGAGGGGAGGGGCTGGACGACCAAGTGCCGTTCAGCCCCTCTTTTGCGCTCGTTGGGCGATATGACTGATAGCTATTTATCAAGTTGTGATAACTTCTTATTAAAATGCGGCCGCCTTAAGGGGTCTGCGTCGACCGTATTGCACTGCAAAGGAGTCTCATGAACGTACTTGTTGTCAACGCCGGCAGCTCAAGCCTTAAATATCAGCTTCTGGATACCGATACCCGCGAGGTTTTCGCCAAGGGCAACTGTGAGCGTATCGGCTCGGACATGGGTATCTTTGGTCATTCCGAGAACGGTGGCGCCAAGCAGACCGAGGAGGTTCCCTTCCCCGATCATCGCTCTGCTATCGCTCGCGTGTTCGAGGAGCTCGAGAAGACCGACTTTACGATCGATGGCATTGGGCATCGTATCGTTCAGGGCGGCTGGCACTTCGATGATTCCGCAGTCGTTGACGACGAGGTCATGGCCAAGATTCTTGAGGTGGCACCGCTTGCTCCGCTGCACAACTACGGCGAGGCCGCGGCAATCGAATATTGCCGCGAGAAGTATCCGGAGCTGCCCAACGTGGCCGTCTTCGACACCTCGTTCCACATGACCATGCCCGAGGTCGCCTACACCTACGCGCTGCCTAAGGACGTGTGCGACAAGTACCACGTGCGCAAC
>CABUUG010000123.1 GCA_902494605.1 uncultured Collinsella sp. | reverse complement strand
CGTGAGGCATCTTAAGGGAGGTGTCGCGAACGTCGTGAGCCTTGGCACCGAAGATGGCGCGCAGCAGGCGCTCCTCGGCGGTCAGAGCGCTCTCGCCCTTAGGCGTGACCTTGCCGACCAGGATGTCGCCAGGGCCGACCTCGGCGCCGATGCGGATGATGCCGTCCTCGTCGAGGTTGGCAAGCATATCCTCGGAGAGGTTCGGGATCTCGCGGGTGATCTCCTCGGGGCCGAGCTTGGTGTCGCGGGCATCGATCTCGTGACGGGTGATGTTGATGGTCGTCAGCAGGTCCTCGGCCACCAGGCGCTCGGACACGACGATACCGTCCTCGTAGTTGAAGCCTTCCCACGGCATGTATGCCACGGTGAGGTTCTGGCCCAGTGCGAGCTCGCCATGATCGGTCGAAGGACCGTCAGCCAGGGGCTCGCCCTGCTCAACGGTGTCACCGACGCGCACGAGCGGGCGGTGGTTGATGCAGGTGGACTGGTTGGAGCGCTGGTACTTGGCCAGGTGATACTCGTCCATGCCGCCGGCATGCTTGACGATGATCTTGGCGGCGTCGGCAAAGATGACCTCGCCGGCGTTCTTGGCCAGGGTAACCTCGCCAGAGTCCAGGGCGGCGCGACGCTCCATGCCGGTACCGACATAGGGAGCGGCAGGGTGAACCAGCGGCACGGCCTGACGCTGCATGTTAGCGCCCATCAGCGTACGCTTGGCGTCGTCGTGCTCAAGGAACGGGATCAGCGTGGCTGCGACGGAGAGCATCTGACGCGGCGAGACGTCCATGTAGTCGACGTCCTCGACGGGCACGTCGGCGGGAGCGCCGAAGGAGCCGTCGAAGTCGCGGGTACGGGCGATCACGGTGTGCGGACGGACGATCTTGCCCTCGGCATCGGTCGTGATGAACTCGTTGGTCTTGGGATCGAGCGGCGTGTTGGCCGGCTCGATGACGTGCTTCTCTTCCTCGTCAGCGGTCATCCAGTCGATCTGGTCGGTGGCAACGCCGTTCTCGACGCGGCGGAACGGAGCCTCGATGAAACCGTACTCGTTGACGCGGGCGTAGAGGGCGAGCGAGCCGATCAGGCCGATGTTGGGGCCTTCGGGGGTCTCGATCGGGCACATGCGGCTGTAGTGCGAGTTGTGGACGTCGCGGACGGCCGTCGGCACGTTGGTGCGGCGGCTGGAGCCGGACTTGTGGCCGGCAAGACCGCCAGGGCCGAGTGCGGACAGACGGCGCTTGTGGGTCAGACCGGTCAGGGGGTTCGCCTGGTCCATGAACTGCGAGAGCTGCGAGGAACCGAAGAACTCCTTGATGGAGGCCACGATCGGGCGGATGTTGATGAGCGACTGCGGGGTGATCTCGTCGATGTCCTGGGAGCTCATGCGCTCACGGACGACGCGCTCCATACGGCTCATGCCGATACGGAACTGGTTGGCGACGAGCTCGCCGACGGTACGGATGCGGCGGTTGCCAAAGTGGTCGATGTCGTCGACCTTGAAGCCCTGCTCGCCGGCAGCGAGGGACAGGAGGTAGCGCAGCGTCGCGACGATATCCTCGTCGGTGAGCACCGTGACCTCTTCCTCGGTGGTGAGGTTGAGCTTCTTGTTGACCTTGTAACGACCGACGCGGGCCAGATCGTAGCGCTGCGGGTTAAAGAGCAGGCCCTCGAGCAGGCTGCGGGAAGCGTCCACGGTAGGAGGCTCGCCCGGGCGCAGGCGACGGTAGATCTCGATAAGGGCATCCTCGCGGGTGAGGGCGGTATCGCGCTCCAGGGTACGCTTAATCACATCGGAGTTGCCGAGCAGCTCGATGATGTCGTCGTTGGTGACGGCAATGCCAAGGGCGCGCAGGAACATCGTGGCGCTCTGCTTGCGCTTACGGTCGATGGAGACCATGAGCTGGTCGCGCTTGTCGACCTCAAACTCGAGCCAGGCACCGCGGGACGGGATGATCTGGGCCTTGTAGATCTGCTTGCCCGAATCCATCTCGGAGCTGTAGTACACACCCGGGGAGCGGACGAGCTGCGAGACGACGATACGCTCGGTACCGTTGATGATGAAGGTGCCCTGATCGGTCATCATGGGGAAGTCGCCCATAAAGACGAGCTGCTCCTTGATCTCGCCGGTCTCCTTGTTGGTGAGACGGACGTCGGTCAGAAGCGGGGCTTGATAGGTCATGTCCTTCTCGCGGCACTCCTCGACGGTGTGCGCGGGGTCGCCGAACTGATGCTCGCCGAAGGTAACCTCGAGAACATGGTTCTGGCTCTGGATGGGGCTGGATTCCTTGAACGCCTCACGAAGGCCCTCGTCCTTAAAACGCTCAAAGGATTCCCTTTGAACAGAGATAAGGTTGGGGAGCTCCATGGCCTCCGGGATTTTCCCGAAGCTGACGCGCTTGCGCTCAGTGGCAGTGTATGCGTAGGTCACCAGGTTTTTCCTCCTTCACGGAAATGCTCGGTGGGTTGGCGAGGCATAGCTTCGCCAGTTATCGCAACCTAATAGTTTATCAGGTACCGACCGTTGGGCAAGAAAAGCCTTGACGCGATTGAGTTTTTGGAGTAGCAAAGTTTTTCGACAGAAAACACGCAGGTAGATGTATGTGTATCGAACATCTGTTCATATATTTTCTGTGAACAGAGAGTCGACAATCGAAGCTCTTATAAAAAACGGGCGCGAACCGAGGTCCGCGCCCGTAAATGTCGATGCCCGAAGGCTTACTTGCGCATCAATCCGCCGCGCTCGTCGATGGCATCCCAGAAGGCATCGGCAAAGCGGGGGTCGCTTGCAGCCATGAGGGCGTTGGTGGCCATCCAGCCAGACGGGGTGCCGGTGTCGTAGCCCGAGAGCGGGTCGATGACGACAGCGTACATGGCCTCACGGTCGAGCGAACGGGCCATGGCGTCGGTGAGTTGAATCTCGCCGCCCTTGCCGGCCTGCTGATCGGCGAGCAGGTCCATAACCAGCGGGCTCAGCAGGTAGCGACCGACGATGTACAGGTTGGACGGAGCCGCCTCGGGAGCGGGCTTCTCGACCAGACCGCCGATGCGCCAGACAGCGCCCGGCTCGGCATCGGCAACGTCCTCGGCGCCCTCGAGCGAACCGACGCGCTCGCCGGCGATAACGCCGTAGCGGCTGACTTCCTCGGGCGAGCAAGCAGCGACGGCGATAACCGAAGCGCCACCGTGCTCCTTGGAAACGGCAAGCATCTTGTCGCAGATATCACGGTTAGGCACAACGTAGTCGCCCAGAAGAACCAGGAAGTTCTCCCCTGCCACGGCGTCGGCAGCAGAGCGAATAGCATGGCCGAGGCCCTTGGGCTCGTACTGATAACGGAAGTCAACCGGCATACCGCCAGCGTGGGCGACGGCATCGGCATAGGCGTTCTTGCCGCGCTCGCGCAGCAGGTTCTCGAGCGAGCGATCGGGCTGGAAGTAGTTCAGTAGCTCGGGCTTACCGGGAGAAGTAACGATGATGGCGTCGTCGACTTCCTCGGGATCGAGCGCCTCCTCGACGACGTACTGAATGACGGGCTTGTCGAGCACCGGCAGCATCTCTTTGGGCGTGCACTTAGTGCCAGGCAGAAAACGCGTGCCAAGACCGGCGGCGGGGATGATTGCCTTCATGTTATTCAAAGATCCTTTCGCAGGCGCAAAAGCGCCCCATGCGTGCGGCACACAGCCGCAGACCAAATTGCGATACCCAAGCATCTTACCGCTGGAACTATATGTCGCTACAAGGCAGAGACAATTCTTCAGCAGGTCAACGCAAATTATTGCTCGAATGGTGCAATTTTATTGCCCAACGGCAGGGCACCCGATACGACGCAAATCACAGAACATGGCAGTTTGAGCAACCGATGTCGAGGGACCGAAAAACAAAAAAGACGGGGCTCGCAATGCGAACCCCGTCTGCAAAGAAATCTGGCGAGAAAGCCTGATTACTTGAGGGTGACAGCAGCGCCAGCAGCCTCGAGCTTCTCCTTGGCAGCCTCGGCGTCCTCCTTCTTGGCACCCTCGAGAACAGCCTTGGGAGCGCCCTCGACGACCTCCTTGGCCTCCTTCAGGCCAAGGTTGGTGAGCTCACGGACGGCCTTGATGACCTGGATCTTGTTGTCGCCGAAGCCCTCAAGCACGACGTCAAACTCGGTCTTCTCCTCGGCCTCAGCAGCGCCAGCAGCGGGAGCGGCGACAACAGCGGCAGGAGCAGCGGCGGAAACGCCGAAGGTGTCCTCGATAGCCTTGACGAGCTCGGAAGCCTCGAGAAGGGTCATTTCCTTAAGAGCATCGATGATCTCATCGGTGGTAAGCTTAGCCATTTCTAAGTCCTTTCGGTTTCCGTGTCTGTGCACGGAGATCAGTTAAAACACGGCGCGAATGCGCCAGGGGTGCGGCGTTGCCGCCGCGGGTGAAAACAGCAACTAGGCTGCCTTCTGCTCGGAGACCTGCTGGATCGAACGAGCGAGACCAGAGGAAACGCCGTTGACGCAGACAGCGATGTCGCGAGCGAAACCGGAGATGAGACCGGCAATCTGGCCGAGAAGCTGATCCTTGGTGGGCAGCTCGGCGATAGCCTTAACATCATCAGCGGAAACGGCCTTGCCGTCGGAGATACCGCCCTTGATCTCAAGGACGCCCTTGGACTTAGCGGAGAAGTCCTTAAGGGCCTTAGCGGCCTCGACCGGCTCGGACTCGTAGAACACATAAGCGACGGGGCCGGCGAGGAGCTCGTCGATCTCGGGCTGCTCCTGGTTCTTGAGAGCGATCTTGACCAGGTTGTTCTTGTAGACCTTCATCTCGGCGCCGCACTCGCGAAGCTGATGACGCAGCTCCTGAGCCTGCTTAACCGTCAGACCGTTGTAGTTGACGACGAACAGACCGGCGTTCTCGGCGATACGGGACTCGATCTCTGCAACCTTGTCGATTTTGTACTGCTGGGGCATGAATTACACCTCCTCGAATTCTTTCCGGGCACGGTCCGCCACAAGGACGTGACGGGGGCATGTCCAAAAAGAAAGCCCCCGCGCTGCATGAGCGACGGGGGCGAGAAGACATATCTACTCGACCACCTCGGCTGGCGGGAAGTCCCATTAAGCTCGCGGGTAAGGCCCGTTTGCGCCGGCTGTCTCTGGCAGCGGATTCGTGCGTGAACCGAAAGTATTATGGCGGGGACCCCGGCGTCGGTCAACGGAAAACCGGGCTGCACACAATTCCACCATCCGGCCGCACCGCCGAAGGCCAGGCGCAAGGTTTTCGCTCGGTCAAGTCCTGGCTCGCACGAAGAGCACATTAAGTGCTCTTCGGCTCGTGCGGAATCTACGAAAACCTTGCGCCTGGCCTTCGGCGGCGCGGCCTGCGGTGACTTTGGGGCAGCCCGGGTTTTCGTTGGCAGACGACCCCAAACAAATTGCTTGGGACGGTGGGCTGATG
>CABUUG010000122.1 GCA_902494605.1 uncultured Collinsella sp. | reverse complement strand
CTGATGCTGTGGACGCTCATGAAGCTGGGCCTGCTGCCGGTGCGCGGGCACATGCTGGCTGTGATAGTGCTGGTGCCGCTGTGGGGCCCGTTGCTGGTGGTCCTGCTATCTGTCCGCAGCGCGGTGTTTTGCGAGGGGCTGAAAGAGTCTGCGCTGGAGTCGCTGCGCTTCAACGACGACCTGCATCGCAGCATCTTGGTGCACGACCGTGACGCCGATGCAGGCGTGGTCCCGCTCGAGGAGGCACTCATCGTCAACGACCCGGCATACCGGCGCCGCCTAATGCTCTCCATGCTCACCGAGGAGCCCGACGCGTACCTGGCGCAGCTGCAGGCGGCTAAGCTTAACGACGACGTTGAGGTGGCGCACTATGCCGCGACGGCGGTGGCGCAGATCTCCAAGGAGTCCGACCTTAAACTGCAGCAGCTGGAGCGTGCCTTTAAGACGGACCCGAGCGCGCAAAACCTCAACGAATACTGCGATTTTCTTGGTGAATTCTTGGGCTCGGGCTTGGCCGAGGGGCGCGTGGCTCAGATTCAGCGCCAACAGTACGCGCGCCTGCTTGCGCGTCGCTGCGAGCGCGAGGATACCCTTGAGCTGCGCATTCGATACGCGACGGCGCTGGCCGATGTCGGACAGATCGACGAGGCGCAGGCCGTGACCGACCAGCTGGTACTCGACGTGCCCGAGGAGCAGGAGGTTTGGATGCTTTGCCTGCGCCTGGCCGTGATGCGCCGCGACGGTGACGAGGTCCACTGTGTGATCGATGCGATTGACAAGCAACATGTGTATTTGAGCGCCGACAACCGCGAAAAGTTGGCGTTTTGGCGCGACGGGGAGGAGGCCAGATGAGCGTGGCGCAACATATCCGCGACCGTGCAGGGAGCTTTCGTTGGATGGGACTCCTCGTGGTGTGGGCGGTCTTTATTGCCATGGCCGCCGTGCTGCTGGTTGAGCGTGCCGGCGTGCAGTACAGCGCTGGACAGCACAAGCTGGGCATGCTCGCCGCCAACGACGCGGTGCCGGCCTCCTTGGCAATCTTTGGCCAAAAGCCCACGTGCCTGGTCATTACCGATTCCGATCAAGCTGGCGTCGAGGACGTAAAGGAACAGTTCGACCAGATCCTGCTCGACATGAAGATCGCCCATCGCGATGTTGATATTGCCACCGACGGTGCGGATGCGATTCCCTCGCTCACGTCGTTTGATCGCGTGATTGTGCTTATGCCCTCGCTTGACGGACTGGGTACGCATCTGACCGATCTGATGAGTTGGGTGAGTGCTGGCGGTTCGCTTATGCTCGCTATGCCGCCGGATAACTCGAGCTATCTGCAAGTGATTGCTTCCAAGCTTGGGATCGAATCGGCCGGATATGACTATGTAAAAGCCGAAAGCATTGTGCCGAGCGAGGACTTTATGCTGGGCGGGGGAGAGCGCTACGAGCTCTCGGACCCCTTCGATTCTTCGCTTTCGGTTTCATTGCGCGAAACGGCGCACGTCTGGGCAAGGACCGGTGACGCGGGCACGCCGCTCATTTGGTCTAACGATTGCGGCAGTGGTCACACCGTGGTGTGCAACATTGGCATTTACGACAAGGTCATGCGTGGGTTCTATGCTTCGGCCATAAGCTTGCTGGGTGATGCCACGGCCTATCCGGTCATCAACAGCGCCGTGTTCTATTTGGACGACTTTCCTAGCCCCGTGCCCTCGGGCGATGGTACTTATATCAAGCGTGACTACGGCCTTTCCATTGCCGATTTTTACACCAAGGTCTGGTGGCCCGATCTGCAAAAGCTCGCGCAAAAATACGGCATTCGCTATACCGGCGTGATGATCGAAAACTACGAGGACGCGGTCAACCAGACCGAGCCCGCGCGCCAACCCGATACCACGCAGTTCCGCTATTTTGGCGGCATGCTGCTGCAGATGGGCGGAGAGCTGGGCTTTCACGGCTACAACCATCAGCCTCTGGCGCTCTGGGATACCGACTATGGCACGCTGTACGTCTACAAGACCTGGAAGAACAAAGAGACGCTTGTCGCTTCGCTTAACGAACTTATCGCGTTTCAAGACGAGGTCCTGCCCAACGCTCATGGCTCGGTCTACGTGCCACCGTCGAATATCCTTTCGGCCCGCGCGCGCCAGATTATCGGCACCGACGTTCCGCGCATTAAGACTATTGCTAGTACGTACTTTGAGGACGGTACCGACCTGCCGTACGTGCAGGAGTTTGGCGTGGCGAGCGATGGCATTGTGGAGCAGCCGCGCATTGTCTCGGGCGGCATGGTCGACGATTCCTATATGCGCCTGGCAGCCGTGTCCGAACTCAACATGCACTACGTGAGTACGCACTTTATGCACCCGGACGACCTGCTCGATCCCGATCGCGGCGCCAAGGAGGGCTGGGAAGTCTACAAGGGCGGCCTGACCGACTACCTGGACTGGCTTACCAAGTCTGCGCCCGACCTGCGTCGCCAGACCGGCTCGGAATGCTCGGGCGCCATTCAGCGCTTTTCGTCGGTTACGGTGAGCGTGGATACCAGCGCGGATGCCTGGACGCTCAGCCTGGGCAATTTCCACGATGAGGCGTGGCTCATGTTCCGCGCCAACAACGGCGAGCCGGGTGCGGTGACGGGTGGCGAATTGACGCACCTTACGGGCAATCTGTATCTGCTCAAGGCAAATGATAAGACCGTGACGATCGAGCGCAAGGAGGGTGGCGACAAATGAGAATCTGCTTGGTACTCGAGGGTTGCTACCCCTATGTACACGGCGGCGTATCCACCTGGATGCACGGCTACATTACGGCCATGCCAGAGCACGAGTTTGTGTTGTGGGTGATTGGCGCGCATGCTGCCGACCGCGGCAAGTTTGTCTACGAGCTGCCCGGCAACGTGGTCGAGGTGCACGAGGTGTTCCTGGACGACGCCCTGCGGCTTTCGGGCGAGCAGCACGAAGCCAGTTTTAACGACCGCGAGCGCGAGGCGCTACGCCGCCTGGTGTCGCTCTCCAATCCGGATTGGGACGTGCTGTTCGATATCTTCCAGCGCCGTCGTGTGCATCCGCTCTCGTTTTTACAGAGCCGAACGTTTATGGACATCTTCCGCGACGTGTGTCTGACCGAGTACCCCTACACGCCCTTTGCCGACGCATTCCACACCATGCGCTCTATGCTGCTGCCAGTGCTCTACCTGCTGGGCAGCGAGGTGCCGGTGGCCGATGTGTACCACGCTATCTCGACCGGCTACGGTGGTCTGCTCGCCTGCCTGGGCTCGAGCGTTTCCCATGCGCCGGTACTGCTGACCGAGCACGGCATCTATACCCGCGAGCGTGAGGAAGAGATCATTCGCGCCGACTGGGTGGTGCCGTCGTTTAAGGACCGCTGGATTCGCTTTTTCTACCTGCTTTCGGAGGAGATCTACCGCCGTGCCTTCCGCGTGACCAGTTTGTTCCATAACGCCCGCAAGACGCAGATCGATATGAGCTGCGATGCGGACAAATGCCTGGTCATCCCCAACGGCATCCAGTTCGACCGCTTTAAGGACATTCCCTTAAAGCCCGATGACGGCTGGGTGGACATTGGCGCGGTGGTGCGCCTGGCGCCCATCAAGGACGTCAAGACCATGATCTATGCCTTCTTTGAGCTGCATGAGCGCCTGCCCAAGGTGCGCCTGCACATCATGGGCGGCGTGGACGACGAAGAGTACGGCGCCGAGTGCCATGCGCTGGTTGACACCCTGGGCGTGCGCGACCTGATATTTACCGGCCGCGTTAACGTGGTCGAGTACATGGAAAAGCTCGACTTTACCATTTTAACGAGCATCTCCGAGGGCCAGCCGCTCAGCGTGCTGGAGTCGCTTGCAGCGCGCCGTCCCTGCGTGACGACCGAGGTGGGCTGCTGCCGCGAGCTGCTCGAGGGCGCCCCGGGCGACGACTTTGGCGTGGCGGGTTTTGTGACGCCGCCCATGTATCGCAAGGGCTTGGCTGATGCCATGGAGCGCATGTGCGTGAGCCGCGCCCGCCGTATCGAGATGGGGGAGCGCGGGCAGCGTCGCGTTGCCACGTACTTTTTGCACGAGCAGATGCTCGCCAACTATCGCGCGCTGTACGACGAGACGGCGTGTGCGTTTAACCTGCCCAGAGAGGGGGAGTAGCCGGTGGCCGGAATTGGTTTTGAGCTCAAGCGCCTGTTTAGGCGCAGGGGCCTGTTTGCCACGATGCGCGCTTATGGCTACGCCGGCATTGTGTGCACGGGTCCCATGCTGTTGGGCGTGCTGCTCCAGGTGGGTATCTTGGTGCTGTGCGGTCTGTGGGGTGTGGGCCGTGCCAACCAGGATCTGCTGGTGTGCATGGTGACCTACACACTGCTGGCCTCACTTTTGCTCACGAGCTTTTTCTCCATGCCGGTCACGCGCTTTTTGGCTGATATGTTGTTTGCCGAGCGCGAGGACGAGATTCTGCCTTCGTTTTGGGGCTCCAATGCTGTCATGCTCGTTGCGGGCACGGTGCTCTACGGTGTCTTTTTGCTGTTCTCGGGCGCCACGCTGCTGCAGGGGCTGCTATGTCTGTGGCTGTTCAACATTATGATCGTCAACTGGAACGGCATGAGCTACCTCACGGCCATCAAGGATTACCGCGGCATCCTGTGCAGCTTTGCGGCTGCCATTGGCGTGGCGTGCCTGTGCGCCCTGGCCGCGCTGGCGCTGGGACTGCCGCCGGTCGAGGGCTTGTTGGCGTCAATTGCTCTGGGCTATGGCGTCATGCTCGCCTGGGACGTGGTACTGCTGTACAGGTATTTTCCGCAGAGCGACCGCAGCCCCTGGCTCTTTTTACGGTGGCTCGATCAGTTTATGCCGTTGGCGCTCACGGGCTTGTTTACCAACCTGGGCCTCTTTGCGCACTTGGTGATAATATGGGCCGGTCCTATTGGCGTGCAGGTCAAGGGCTTGTTTTATGGTGCGCCCTACTACGATGTGCCGGCGCTCATTGCGTTTTTGACGATCCTGGTCACGACCGTCAACTTTGTGGTCTCGGTCGAGGTCAACTTCTATCCGCGCTACCACGACTACTACAGCCTGTTCAATGACGGCGGCGTGGTGGGCGACATTGTGGTGGCCGAGGAGGAGATGCTCTCCACGCTTAACAGCGAACTGCGCTTTTGTGCGCTCAAGCAGCTGTTTGTGACCGCGGCGGTCATTTCGCTCGAGACCACGGTGCTGTCGGCCCTACCGTTGGGCTTTAACAACCTGATGCACGGGTATTTTCGCACGCTGTGCGTGGGCTATGGCCTGTATGCCGTGGGCAATACGGTGATGCTCATCTTGCTGTACTTTACCGACTATAAGGGAGCCGTGCTGGCTTCGGGCCTGTTTGCCGGTGTGGCCGGGCTGGCGACTGCCGCTTCGTTGCTTTTGCCGCAGCAGTTTTACGGCTTTGGCTTTTTGTTGGGTGCGGCGGTGTTTTTTATCGTGGCGCTGCTGCGGCTCGATACCTATACCTCCAACTTGCCGTATCGTATCCTGAGCCAGCAGCCCATTGTGGCGACCGACAAGACGGGTCGCTTTACACAGCTGGGCCGCTT
>CABUUG010000121.1 GCA_902494605.1 uncultured Collinsella sp. | reverse complement strand
GTTCCCGACGTGGTGTCGCTCGTCTGGCCGCCCGTGCTCGGCTGCGAACCGTCAGTCGTTTGGCTTGAGTCGGTCGTGCCGGACGGCGTGCTGCTGTTGGCCGTAGAGGAATCGGTGCCCTGCGATTGGTTTTGGGCGTTCGAGGACGAATTGGCAGAGGTAGAACTGTCTTGCGTATCGTCCGTCTGTGCCTGCTGATCCTGCGACTGGGTGTTGCCATTTGCATCGCTCTCGGTCGTGCGCGACGACAGGATTGGCTCGGGACGCTCGCCCAGACCCTCACCGGCAGTGGTGATAAGGATGGCGCCGGCGCAGGCGATGACCGCGACGATGGCGATAGCGATCGAGAAGACGATGACCTTCTTTTGCGTCTGGCTGCGCTCTGCCGCCGCCTTGGCGCGCAGGCTGTTGGGGGCGACGCGCGCCGTGGTCGCGCGTCCCGCAACCTGGCGCATCTCCTGCGTGGTCGCGGCGCCACCTAGGTGCTCCTCGACATTGGGCTCAACGGGCTCATAGGCGCCGGCGGGGTAGTCGACGTCGGCGTGCGTGCCCTTGATTGCTTCGGCGCTGGCGGAGATAAAGTGGCGATAGACCTGCGAGGACACAACAGTGATGACTGAGCTCACAGCGGCACCAATCACCGAGCCGGCAATGCCGATCTTTGAAGCAAGCGCCACGCTCGTGGCGGCAGCTGCGGCGCCGGCGATGATCTGGGGAATGGAAATGTCGTCAAACAGGCCCTTTTTGGGCGCGATGGCCATGGTCTGTCCAATGGAATGGTTCTCGTGTACGCCGTTGTTGAGCGATGCCGGCGTCATGACGCGCGTGCGCGGCGCGTCGGTGTACTTGGTTGTCATACGGGGTCCTCCCGGTGTAAATCTGCTTCGTTTCGTGTAGCCATCAGGGTACCCACCAGATGTGAATCGTACGTGACATTTAACAGATACCATCAACTCATCAATTGCTCACCAAGTTGGTGGGATGCGGTTCCACCCGGCGGTTGAACTACAATAGGGCTTGCTAATTGTGTTGAATAGCGTTTACGCACGGGAGCATTCTTATGAATCTTCACCTTTCTCAGTCTGATGGCTTTTTGCGTGTGGCGGCGGCGTCGCCGCAGATTCGCGTGGCCGATGTCGAGGGCAATGCCGAGGTTGCGCTGGCAGCTGTTCGCGATGCTGCCGGGCGTGGCGTTCGCGCGTTGGTGTTGCCCGAGCTTAATCTGACTGGCTATACCGCGGCCGATCTGTTCCATAATCGCACACTGCTGCATGCCTGCGAGGCTGCTCTGGTGCATATCCTCGATGAAACCCGTGAGCTGCCGATCGTCTTTACCATCGGTCTTCCCGTTGCAGTTGCCGAGAATATCTACAACTGCGCTGCCGTGTGCTGCGCGGGCGAGCTTTTGGGCCTCACGGCCAAGAAGTATCTACCCAACTATGGCGAGTTCTATGAGCGTCGCTGGTTTGCTCCGTCGCCTGCGAATCCCGTGTGGGTTGAATTTGCCGGTCAGGGTCCGGTTCCGCTGGGTTCGGGGCTTGTCTACCGCTGCTGTGATGAGGGTGCCGAGGATATGGTGCTGGGCGTTGAAGTCTGCGAGGACCTGTGGGTGCCGGCGCCCCCTTCGACCGAGATGGCGCTTGCCGGTGCGACGGTGATTCTCAACCCGTCGGCCTCGGACGAGATTATCGGTAAGGCAGACTATCGCCGCAGCCTCATCTCTAACCAGAGCGCACGCCTGTACTGCGCCTATGCCTACGCGGACGCGAGCGAGGGCGAGTCCACGACCGACATGGTCTTTGCGGGCGAGAACCTTATCTACGAAAATGGCTCCAAGCTCGCCGCCACCAAACTGCTTACCTGCGATATGGCCATCGCCGACGTTGACCTTGACCGCCTGGTTGCCGAGCGCCGTCGCTCGACGACGTGGGCGCGCACCGACGATGCGCCGGAGGCCACGACCGTTGAGTTTTCGTTTGAGGGCGTGCTGGCCGAAGAACCTGTCCTGCGCGATGCCTGCGATATCGACCGCGTTTTCCCGCGCGCGCCCTTTGTGCCGGCCGACCACGGCGACTTGGCCGAGCGCTGCGAGACGATCCTCGATCTGCAGACTGCGGGCCTCAAGACCCGCCTTGCCCACACGGGTACCAAGGCTGCGGTTATCGGCCTTTCGGGCGGCTTGGACTCCACGCTAGCGCTGCTTGTGACCGTGCGTGCCTTCGATGCACTGGGGCTGCCGCGCACTGGTATCACAGCCGTGTCCATGCCCGGCTTCGGCACGACGCATCGCACCAAGTCGAATGCCGAGTCGCTCGCTCGCGACCTGGGTGTGAGCTTCCGCGAGGTTTCGATTCACGCGGCTGTGGAGCAGCACTTCAAGGACATTGAGCATGATCCAGCTGTGCAGGACGTGACCTACGAGAACAGCCAGGCGCGCGAGCGTACGCAGATTCTGATGGATCTGGCCAACCAGGCTGGCGGTTTTGTCATTGGCACGGGCGACCTGTCGGAGCTGGCGCTCGGCTGGGCTACCTATAACGGCGACCACATGAGCATGTACGCCGTCAACGCGAGCGTGCCCAAGACGCTTGTGCGCCATCTGGTACGCTATGCCGCCGATGTCTTTGGCGGGCGCATTGCCGAGGTCTTGCTCGATATCCTCGATACGCCGGTGTCCCCCGAGCTTCTGCCGCCCACGGGCGACGGCGAGATTGCGCAGAAGACCGAGGATTTGGTGGGCCCGTACGAGTTGCACGACTACTTCCTCTACTACCTGCTGCGTTTTGGCTTTGAGCCGGGCAAGATCTACCGCATGGCGCTCAAGAGCTTCGAGGGCGTCTACGACGCCAAGACCGTCCACACGTGGCTACGTACGTTCTACCGTCGCTTCTTTGCCCAGCAGTTTAAGCGCAGCTGCCTGCCCGATGGTCCCAAGGTGGGCTCGGTGACGCTCAGCCCGCGCGGCGATTGGCGCATGCCGAGTGACGCCAGCTCGCGTCTGTGGCTTGCGCAGATCGACGCGCTCAATCCAGTTGACTAAGGTTGGCTAAATTGAACCAATACGGGGGTTGTAAGCGTTACACTTTTGCAATCTGATGGCCCGTATCGCGCGGCGCTCTTGTCGGGGCGCCGCGTTTTTATATCGAAAGGTGGCACCATGCAGGCATCGCAGCGTCTCGACCGCTTTGGCGCGGAGGTTTTTGCCTCGCTCAACAACAAACTTCTTGCGCTTAAGGCCCAGGGCAAGACCATTTACAACATGAGCGTGGGCACGCCCGACTTTAAGCCGTACGACCACGTGGTCGAGGCGCTCACGCAGGCAGCCCAAGATCCCGAGATGTGGAAGTATGCCCTGCGCGACCTGCCCGAACTCAAGCAAGCCGTGTGCGATTACTATGAGCGTCGCTTTGGCGTTTCGGGCATTACGCCGTCTATGGTGCAGTCGTGCAACGGCACGCAGGAGGGCGTGGGCCATTTGGGCCTGGCCCTGCTCGATCCGGGTGACACCATTCTGGTTCCCGATCCGTGCTACCCGGTCTTTGAGGCGGGTGCCAAGATCGCCGATGCCAAGCTCGAATACTATCCGCTGGTTGCCGAGCATAATTACCTGCCCTATGTGGCGGGTATCGATCCCGAGGTGGCCGATCGTGCCAAGTATATGATCGTGTCGCTGCCCGCGAACCCGGTCGGCTCGGTGGGCACGCCCGAGGTCTACGAGGAGATTATCGCCTTTGCCCGCGAGCATGATCTGTTGATCGTTCATGACAACGCGTACTCCGACATCGTGTTTGACGGCGAGCCCGGCGGCAGCTTCTTGCAGTATCCCGGTGCGCTTGAGGTGGGCGTGGAGTTCTTCTCGCTCTCTTAGTCGTTTAACGTCACCGGTGCCCGCATCGGCTTTTTGGTCGGTCGCGAGGATGTGGTCTCTGCCTTTGCCAAGCTGCGCGGCCAGATCGACTTTGGTATGTTCTTCCCGATTCAGAAGGCCGCCATCGCCTGCCTGAACGGTCCGCGCGATGAGGTCGAGGCGCAGCGTCTGAAGTACCAGGAGCGCCGCGATGCCCTGTGCGACGGTCTTGAGGGCCTGGGCTGGGAGCGTCCCAATGCGCATGGCTCTATGTTTGTGTGGGCCAAGCTTCCCGGTGGTCGCACCGATTCTATGGCGTTTTGCGAGGAGCTTATGGAGAAGGCCGGCGTTGTGGTGACGCCGGGCGCGAGTTTTGGTCCTTCGGGCGAGGGGCACGTGCGCATGGCGCTGGTCCTGCCGCCCGATCAGATCGCTTTGGCTGTCGAGGCCATTCGCGAGGCGGGCCTGTATTAGAAAGGTATTTCGGCTCGTCAATAGCTCGAAACCGATTTCGTACAGTTATTTTACGAATTCTGCAAATAATTTCGGTAAACGGTCGATATTTGCCTGCGAATAGGAGCATAATCAAAGTCCCGATTGGATGTATTGGGATTACGGCAAGCCGCTCGGGTCGTTCCCGGGCGGCTTGTTTGTGGAGAGAGATGGGAGTTTCTAATGGTTAACGAGAAGAAGGTCGCTATTGTCGGCTGCGGTTTCGTCGGTTCGTCTTCGGCGTTCGCGCTGATGCAGAGCGGCCTGTTCTCCGAGATGGTCCTCATCGACGTGGACAAGAACCGTGCCGAGGGTGAGGCCCTGGATATCGCGCACGGCATGACGTTTGCCGAGCCGATGAAGATCTACGCCGGCGATTATTCCGATGTCGCCGACGCCGCCATGATTGTCGTCACCGCCGGTGCTGCCCAGAAGCCCGGTGAGACCCGCCTGGACCTGGTCAACAAGAACGTCAGCATCTTCAAGTCCATTATTCCCGAGATTAAGAAGTCCGGCTTCGACGGCATTCTGCTAATCGTCTCCAACCCGGTTGATGTTCTGACCTATGCTGCCATCAAGATGTCCGGCCTGCCCGAGGGCCATGTCATCGGCTCCGGCACCGTGCTCGACACCGGCCGCCTGCAGCAGATGCTTGGTGCCCACGTCGAGGTTGACCCGCGCGATGTCCAGGCCTATGTCATGGGCGAGCACGGCGACTCCGAGTTTGTCGCTTGGTCCAGCGCTCAGGTTGCCGGCGTTCCGCTGAACACCTTCTGTGAGCTTCACGGCCACTTGGAGCATGAGGCTGCCGAGAAGCGCATCGCCGAGGACGTCAAGAACTCCGCCTACACCATCATCGAGAAGAAGCACGCCACCTACTATGGCGTCGCCATGGCCGTCAAGCGCATCTGCACCGCCGTTATGCGCGATGAGCAGACCGTTCTGCCTGTCTCCTCGCTCATGGTGGGCGAGTATGGCCTGTCCGATCTTGCCATCTCCATGCCGACCGTCGTTGGCCGCGACGGCGTTGTCTGCCGCGTCCCCGTGCCGCTGAACGACGACGAGCAGCATGAGCTCACCGTCTCCGCCAAGGCCCTCAAGGACATCATCGACAGCGTCGACTTCTCCTGCTAAATCAAGCTCGCTAGAGCGAAAAGCTACAATGAAGGCGTCCGGGTCCACACGGCCCGGGCGCCTTTTTGGTGCAAAGTAACCTGACTCCAATGCACCATAGTTGATGGGAGGGCCATGTCGGATTCGCCTAATTTTTTGACCTATGTCCAGACGGCGTTT
>CABUUG010000120.1 GCA_902494605.1 uncultured Collinsella sp. | reverse complement strand
CCGCCATCCTAGCGCACCCCCTTCAACGGTCCCTCAACCAGCCAGGAGCCGGCGTCCTCCAGTAATACCTCGCTGGGGTCGCAGCCCAGCTCGCGGGCAAGGATCGCAACCACGCGGCTCTGGCAAAAGCCACTTTGACACCGTCCCATGCCGGCACGACAGCGGCGCTTGACGCCCTCGACCGAAACCGCGCCCGGGCGGCGTTGAATCGCGGCCACGATCTCGGCCTCGGGCACCGTCTCGCAGCGGCAGACAATCTGTCCCCACGTGGGATCGGACTCGATGAGCTCCTCCTTGCGCGCAAGCGGCGCGCGGTCAAAGTCGTCCGGCGCATGGCGGATCGGGTCCCAATCGGCACGTTCGCGCAGGGCCACGCCGGCGTCGCGCAGTACCTGCTCCATGCGCTCGGCAATGGCCGGCGCGCTCGCCACACCCGGCGACTGAATGCCCGCCGCCTGGAAAAGCCCCGGCACCACGGCCGACTGTCCAATAAAGAAGTCGTTTGTTCCCTGAATGACCGGACGCCCGCCGGCAAATGCGCGCACCACGCGGCGCGTGTCCAGATCGGGCACCAGTTTGCGCGCGCCGGTCAGCAGCGCGTTCACATCGCTCGCATAGGTCTGCGTGTCGCCCGGCTCGCGCACGGCAGCCGTGGCGGTGATCACGGTGTTGCCATGCACGGTGCCCGTCACGATAACGCCTTTCGACACCGGCGTCGGCACGGGGTAGAGCGGCATGAGCGTGCGCGGCTCCTTGTCCAGCACCACGATGTTGCCCTGACGCCAGACCATCTGGAACTCCTCGGCGCCCGCCATATGCGAGATGACGGCGGCGCCGTTGCCCGCGGCGTTGATCAGGTAACGGCAACGTACTTCGCCTGCGGGCGTCACCAGCGTAAAGCGCGCGTCGTCGCCCGAGCCCGCGACTTCAATCGCCTCCACCGGCGCAGACCGCATAAACGTCACCCCGTTGGCAACGGCGTTCTCCAGCGCGGCGATGGCAACCTCAAACGGGTCGACAAACCCAGTCGAGGGGCACCACAACGCGCACGTTGCATCGGCACTGGCGCGCGGCTCTAATTCGTGGATGCGGTCGGGTCCGACGATCGACAGCTCGGGCACGCCGTTGGCAAGGCCGTTGCTGCGCAGCTTTTCCAGCTGCGCACGGTCCTCGTCGTTAAAGCCCAGCACCATGGATCCGGTGCGGCAGAACAGAAAGCCCAGCTCCTGCG
Source organism: uncultured Collinsella sp. (assembly GCA_902494605.1). Taxonomy (GTDB): domain Bacteria; phylum Actinomycetota; class Coriobacteriia; order Coriobacteriales; family Coriobacteriaceae; genus Collinsella. Next base: position 4,415 of record CABUUG010000120.1, on the reverse strand, counting down.
CCCACGTACCGTACAGCTCGCAACCACGAGCGTTGACTTGCGCCTTAACCGTGCCCGGCGCCGGATCGTAGCCGGCGTGTACCAGGCCGCCGTTGGCCTTCGACGCGCCCAGCGCAATATCGTTAGCCGCCTCGACCACGCAAATGGAAAGGTCAAATCGCGCGAGCTGCCGCGCGATGGCGCATCCGGTGATGCCCGCGCCGACAATCGCGATATCAAACGTTTCTGTCACAGTGCCTCCCAGACGAGTTGACAGGCTGTCAATAGGACTATCCTATGGTCTGCACGCCCCCAGCGCGGCGGCAATGCGGCGAACAGCCCCGCAGCACCCGCCAACGGCAGGCGAGTGGAGACCCCGGCAGCGTCGACAACCTCGTCTACCGACAACTGCGGCAACCGTTCGTCTCGATCTGTAACAGTTAGACGAGGATTTGGGTTCCAGATGTTACAGATTGAGATGTTAGTCTGGCTGGTCCTCCGTTTGTCTCGATCTGTAACATCTAGACCCGGATTCCGCTCCCACCTGTTACAGATTGAGATGTTTGTGTCCGCGCTAGCCCCGCCCCTAGCCGTGGTCCCATATAAACAAACCCCGTGGTAAACTTGACCGGACTGTTAATAATCCGAAAGGTACCCGTAATGTCCAAGTACATCTCCGAGCTCATGTCGCCGCAGCTTATGGGCGTCGTCTATGCCTTCGTTGGCTTTATCATCGCCCTGTATGTGCTGTCGGTCGTCTATGTGTTCATCGACGCTCGCCGCCGCGGCGCCAGCGCCTACGTGGCATGGGGCATCATCGCCCTTATCCCGTTTGTGGGCCTCATCGCCTACCTGGTCCTGCGCCCGCACTCCTACGCGTCCGATCGCGAGGAGCAGGAGCTGGACATGGCCCTGCGCGAGCGCCAGCTTGCCCAGTACGGCACCTGCCCGCAGTGCGGCGCGCCCATCGAGAAGGACTTCGTCGTCTGCCCGGTGTGCGATACCCAGGTTCGCAACGTCTGCCCCAGCTGCCATCGCCCGCTCGATGCGCACTGGAAAGTCTGCCCCTACTGCCGAACTCGCATCCAGTAACGCATCCATCGCCGGGCCGGCCGCAAGCCACGGGCGCCGCACGCGCCACAAGCCACACACGCAACCTGCCCCACACGATGAAGCATGCGTAGAAAATCGCCCGCCGTGCCATTAAGGTGCGGCGGGCGCTTGTATACCAAGGCAACCTGCCTATAATGATGCAAGTCAAAAACGCCGAGCGCATCGCACACACTTGCATCAGGCATCCGAGAGGAGAAAACATACCCATGAAGGCACTCTACAATGACGGTTCGGTGGCCGAGCTCCCGCAGGACGAGGTCACGCACGTCATCCGTCACTCCGCCGCGCATATCATGGCGCAGGCCATCAAGCGCCTGTACCCCGAGGCCGACTTTGCCTACGGTCCCGCGACCGACAACGGCTTCTACTACGACGTCGACCTGCCCGAGGGCGTCAAGATCAGCGAGGACGACTTCCCTGCGATCGAGGCCGAGATGAAAAAGATCGTCAAGGAGAACCTCAAGTTCTCCGTGTACGAGAAGCCCCGCGCCGAGGCCATCGCCCTTATGGAGGAGCGCGGCGAGAAGTACAAGGTCGAGCACATCGGCGACCTGGACGACGACGCCCGCATCACCTTCTACCAGCAGGGCGACTACATCGACATGTGCGTCGGCCCCCACATCTGCTATACCAAGGCCCTCAAGGCCTTTAAGCTCACCGGCGTCTCCGGGGCTTACTGGAAGGGCGACAAGGACAACAAGATGCTCACCCGCATCAACGGCGTTGCCTTTGCCACCAAGGAAGAGCTCGACGAGCACATGCACATGCTGGAGGAGGCCAAGAAGCGCGACCACCGCAAGATCGGCCGCGAGATGGACCTCTTTATGATGCGCGATGAGGCCCCCGGCTTCCCGTTCTTCCTGCCCAATGGCATGATCCTTAAGAACACGCTGCTGGACTACTGGCGCGAGATCCACCACAAGGCCGGCTACGTGGAGATCTCCACGCCGCTCATCATGAACAAGCAGCTGTGGAAGACCTCGGGCCACTGGGACCACTACAAGGACAACATGTACTCCACCGTCATCGACGACGAAGAGTACTGCATTAAGCCCATGAACTGCCCGGGCGGCGTGCTGGTGTACGCCTCCAAGCCTCACTCCTACCGCGAGCTGCCCATCCGCGCCGGCGAAATTGGGCTGGTGCACCGCCACGAGCTGCGCGGCGCCCTGCACGGTCTGTTCCGCGTGCGTTGCTTTAACCAGGACGACGCCCACTTGTTTGTGCGTCCCGACCAGCTGACCGACGAGATCGTGGGCGTGGTCAACCTCATCGACTCCGTGTACCAGAAGTTTGGCTTTAAGTACCACGTTGAGCTTTCCACCCGCCCCGAGGACTCCATGGGTTCGGACGAGGACTGGGCGCGCGCCGAGGAGGGCCTGCGCACCGCTCTGGAGAAGCTTGGAATGGACTACGAGGTCAACGAGGGCGACGGCGCCTTCTACGGCCCCAAGATCGACTTCCACCTGGAGGACTCGCTCGGCCGTACCTGGCAGTGCGGTACCGTGCAGCTCGACTTCCAGATGCCGCTCAACTTTGACCTGGAGTACGTGGACGCCGACGGCACCAAGAAGCGCCCCATCATGTTGCACCGGGTATGCTTTGGCTCCATCGAGCGCTTCATCGGTATTCTGATTGAGCACTTTGCGGGTAAGTTCCCCACCTGGCTGGCTCCCGTACAGGTCAAGGCTCTTCCCGTCTCTGAGAAGAGCCGCGACTACGCCCACGAGGTGTGCGCCAAGCTGGAGGAGGCCGGCATTCGCGTGGTCTGCGACGACCGCGACGAGAAGATCGGCTACAAGATCCGCGAGGCCCGCAGCATCGACCGCGTGCCCTACATGCTCATCCTGGGCGAGAAGGAGGTCGAGGCCGGCAATATCTCCGTCCGCGACCGCTCCAACGAGACCGTTCAGATGAGCGTTGACGAGTTTGTTGCGAAGGTGCTCGAGGAGATCAAGACCCGCGCCTAAGGCAAACTTCACAACAAGTAACAAAGGCGACCGTCCACAAAGGGCAGTCGCCTTTTTCATTCCGAAATAAGAAAAGCCGCTGGTTGAGCGGCTTTTTTTTGTTGCACAAAAAGGTACAGGTTTTTGTAGAGGGGTATGGAGATACATCTACCGGCAGTACATTTTGCGTAATCTGGGCAATCGCTGATTAATTGCTCGTATAATGGCCTATGTCGAAAGATACAAAAACCTGTACTTTTGCGACTGCGCCTAGCTGCGAGCGAGAAGCCTGTTCTAAACGCCCCTGCATTTGCGTGCATCGCAAAGCCAAAAGAGGGGGCGAGAACATGGAACAGACGGCGCGGCGTCAAGAGCAGCTGCCGGGCGCATTTAACGGCACCACTACCAACAGCCAGCATGGCCGTGTCCGCTGGTATCTGGTCCACACCCCCAACGGTAAAGAGCGCGAGATCTGTGAAAAGGTCCGCCGCATTATCCCGCACGAGCTGATGCAGGACGCTTTTGTGATGCAAAAGGAGTTCTGGTTTAAGCGGGACGGCGCATGGTCGCTCCAAACCAAACCCATGTACAAGGAATATTTCTTCGTCGCCACGCACGATGCCGCCGCGCTCGATAGGGCTTTGGCCCAGTTGAGCTTTGGCTGTCGCATCGCCGGCAGTAAGGAGCGGGCGTATATGCCCATGCCGGACGATGCACAGGATTGGTACCGCAGCGTGCTAGACGACGACGGCGTGGTGCGCAACAGCGTTGCGCGCATAGAAGACGGCGTTTTGCACATAGAACAGGGCCCTTTGGTGGGGCAAGAGGCCCGTGTAAAGAAGATCGACCGTCATAAGCGCTGGTGCCTGGTAAACGTGGGCGAAGGCGACTCCGCTTTTAGGGAGCTGCTTGCGTTGGACGTTCCCAGCAAAACGTAAGGGAGACGTTGCACCAGCTATTCGTTTGCATTTTTGAATTTACTGATTGGGGGATCCCTGGGGAACGGGGACGTAGGTTTGACTGTGGCTGCTAAGGAAATGACAGAGAGCTGTGCATCAATGGGGGATGCACTAGCTATTAAAGAGATTAAGCCGAGCGGTACGCTTGGTTACCGCTTTATTAAGAGGCTGTTTGATCTGGTGTTCAGTCTTTTGATGAGCGTACTGCTGCTTATTCCTATCGCCATCGTGTGCGTGCTCATTAGTCTCGAATCGCCCGGCAGCCCCATGTATACGCAAGAGCGCGTCGGCAGAGGCGGAAGGACTATCAAGATTTTTAAGCTTCGTAGTATGGTCGCCGATGCTGGCGATGTACAGAAGTATCTGAGTCCCGAGCAGCTACATCAGTGGGAAGTCGAACGCAAGGTTGACGATG
>CABUUG010000119.1 GCA_902494605.1 uncultured Collinsella sp. | reverse complement strand
CACCTCGTCGGACACGGCCACGACCTCAAGCTGCGGCTCGGCCTCCACGTCCTCGCGGCGCACATCGGTGTTACGCGAATGCACGGCATAGAAACGGTCGTCAAAGCCGCGAACCAGCGGGCTTTGCGGCTTCACCAGATAATGCTCAAAGACGCCGCTCGCCTTTACCGGCAGGTCGTGCTTCTGAATACCGTAGTGGTGATACAGGCCCGCCTGCGCGCCCCAACAAATGTGCAGCGTAGAGTGCACGTGCGTGGTGGACCAATCCATGATCTGGCAGAGCTCGGGCCAGTAGTCGACCTCTTCGAACGGCATCTGTTCCACCGGCGCGCCCGTGATGATCAGGCCGTCGTAGTGGATGTCGCGGATGTCGTCAAACGTGCGGTAGAACGTCTCCAGGTGGCCGGCGCTCACGTGCGTGGCCTCGTGCGTTTTGGTACGCAGCAGATCAACCTCCACCTGCAGCGGCGTGTTGGAGAGCTTGCGCATGATCTGCGTCTCGGTGGCAATCTTGGTGGGCATGAGGTTGAGGATGAGCACGCGCAGCGGACGGATGTCCTGGTGCAGCGCGCGGTACTCGGTCATGACAAAGATGTTCTCGCTCTCGAGCTGCGCGGCGGCAGGGAGGGCGTCGGGGATGCGAATGGGCATGGATGCTCCTTACGAGTCAGTTGCAGCTATGGTACAACGACCGGCCCCATCCACGCGAGTGCATCGCCCCGAGACACCGCCAGTGGTCCAAAACAGCCAAAAGTAGAGATTAAGGCATGTCCAAAAATCTACGGCGCTTTAGCCTAGCAAAGTGGCAGCAGGACGATACAATGGTTCGACGCGAAAAACTCGGCCGAAAGGATACGTATATGTACCAGACGCGTAAGATCGGTGTGGTCGGCCAGGGCCACGTAGGAGCACATGTCGCCAACAGCCTGCTCATGCAGGGTATTGCCGATGAGCTGTACCTGTGCGATATCAACGAGGCCAAGGTGACGTCCGAGGTCCAGGACCTGCGCGACTCCCTTTCATTTGTCCCGTACAACACCAAGATCGTCAACTGCTACGACCACTACGAGGAGCTGGCCTGCTGCGACGTCATCGTCAACGCCGCCGGTAAGGTCGCACTGGCCGCCGGCAACCGCGACGGCGAGCTGTTCTTTACCACCGACGCCGCCCGCACCTTTGCCAAGCGCATCGTCGACGCCGGCTTCGACGGCATCTTCGTGAGCATCTCCAACCCCTGCGACGTCGTGTGCACCGAGCTGTGGCACCTGACCGGCTACGATCCCAAGAAGATCATCGGCTCGGGCTGCGGCCTGGATTCGGACCGCCTGCGCACCGAGATCTCCAAGAAGGTCGGCGTGAGCCCCAAGTCCATCGACGCCTACATGATCGGCGAGCACGGCTTTAGCCAGCTGGCTGCCTTTAAGGCCGCGACCATCGCCGGCAAGAGCCTCAACGAGCTTCAGGCCGAAAACCCCGACAAGTACGCCTTCGACCACATGGAGGTCGAGGAGCTTGCACGCAAGGGCGGCTACGTAACCTACCAGGGCAAGCAGTGCACCGAGTACGCCGTTGCCAACTCCGCCGCGCGCGTCTGCGCCGCTGTGCTGCACAACGAGCATGCCGTGCTTTCGGCCTCCACGCTTATGACCGGCCAGTATGGCGAGGAGGGCATCTTTACCTCCCTGCCGTGCGTGATCGGTGCCGAGGGCGTCGAGGAGGTCTACACGCTGGACCTGTCCGAGCACGAGCTCGAGGGCTTCCACAAGAGCTGCCAGCACATCCGCGACAACATCGCCCAGCTCGACTGGTGGGATGCCGAGGCCTACGACGCAAAGTAAGCGTTGGTTGCCGCGACACCTCGCGAATCTAAGCGCGATGCCAAGCGGGCTGCGCCGGAAATCCCCGGCGCAGCCCGCTTTTTCGACTCACGCAGCGCCCTTGTGAATCGAAGGTGAATGGTTTTCCCGTTACCTAGTACTGCTCGATGCCCATGTAGCGACGAACCTCGGGGCTGTGGTCGAACACCTTGCCGCGGGCGGCGCGCAGCTCGCAGCTCATCGCGTAGAAGAAGATCGGCTCCAGGTACGAACGCACGCTGGCAGGCACGTCGCCCACGCCGTACTCAAGCGCGTCGAGCACCATAATCGTATCGGTGTGCGTGTTGAGGAACGCAAGAGCGCGCTCCTCCATGGGGCGGCACTCGCCCGCGCCAAGCTGCACAAAGTAGAACACGCCGGGCTCGGTAGCCTCGAAAGGACCGTGGAAATACTCGCCGGAGTGGATGTAGCAGCAGTGCTGCCACTGCATCTCCATAAGCGAGCAAATCGCCATGGCGTAGGTCTGGCTAAAGTTGGGGCCGGAGCCCAGGATGTAGAAGAACTTGTGCTGCTGGCAGAGCTCGGCAAAACGGGCGCCCAGCTCGGCGTTGACCTTCTCGCGGGCGGCGGGCAGCAGCGCATCCATCTGCTTTAGGCCCTCGTACATGTCGGCGAGTGCCTCGTAGCCTTCCTGCTGGTCGAGCAGCTCGGCGGCGATCAGAGCGCCGATGCCCTGAGGCACCTCGGCCTGCGGCACGCCCTCGCCCCAGGGGTAGACCCAGGTGGTCCACTTGCCGTTGTCGATCTTGGAGCCCTCGCAGTCGGTGAGGGCAACGACCTCGGCACCGGCCGCCAGCGCCATCTCGCAGCCGTCGACGACCTCTTGCGTGTTGCCGCTGTGGCTGCAGGCAATAACGAGCGACTTCGGCCCTAGGCTCTTGGGGGCCATCAGGCAAAACTCGCGTGCCGTGTAGACCGTCGAGGTAAACGTGGTGGCCTCGCGCTTGAGCAGCTCGTTGGCCGGCATCAGGTCAATCATCGAACCGCCACAAGCAATCCAAAAGACATTCTCAATCTTACCCTTGCGCTCGATGATTTCCTGAACCAGATCATGTGCGTTCATCCTGATGTTCCTCCTTGTGGGGCGGCTTTGAGCGACGGCGGTTCGTACCTGCTGTCGTTCTATGTTGTCCTATTTATAACACGTGTAACAAAGCCCGTGAAGTCATCTCAGCAAATTTGTTCTATGTTGTTCTATCTGTGGACGTTAGATGTCGAAGACGTAGCGCGAGCCCACGATCTTTTGGCGGCCGAGCAGTAGAGGGCGCCCGCCGGCGTCGGTAAAGTAGGCCTCCATATAGAAGAGAGGCTCGCCGACCGGCACCTCCAGCAGCGGGGCCGTCTGAGTATCGGCAAGCGCGATCTCCACGGTGCAAGGGTCGGACTTGAGCGGTGCGCGGCCTGAATGCTCGGCAACGAGCGCAAAGATCGAGTTATCGGCGAGGTCCTTATCGGCAAGCGTCTGCAGATAGGGATGGTCGGCGAGCACAAAGGCGTTGTTCTCGAGCATGACGGGCACGCCGTCTGCCGTGCGCACGCGCTCGACAACGATGAGCTCGCAGCCGGGCTCTACGCCAAAGAACGCCGCGTCCTCGCGCGTCGCCGCAACCACCGTGCACGATACCAGACGCGCTCCGGCCACCATGTCGTTGGCAGCGCAACCCTCGGAAAAGCTCTGAACGTCACCCTTCTGGACAATCTTGCGCTTGAGCTTGGGCGCGCACACGAACGTGCCCCTCCCCTGCTGGCGGTTGAGATACCCCGCGCGCGACAGCTCCTCGATGGCGCGGCGCACGGTGATGCGTCCCACGCCGTAGTACTTCGCGAGCTCCATTTCGGAAGGAATGCGCGAGCCGGATGCGTACACGCCACGCGCGATCTCGCCCTTTAGGTCGTCCATAACCTGCTGGTACAGCGGCACAGCGGACACCTCAGTGCGCTCGGTTTTATCATCGGATGCCATCGTTATGCTCCATTCCGTGCATGCTCGGACTCAAACTCTTCAATCGCCGTCATAAACTGCTCGCCAAAGGCGTCGGCCTTTTTCTCGCCGATGCCGTTGACCTGGATAAGCTCGTCGCGCGTCTGTGGGCGTAGGCGGCACAGGCCGCGCAGGGCCTTGTCGGAAAAGACCATGTACGGCGCCATCTCCAGCTCCGTCGAGATCTCCTTGCGGAGGGCACGCAGGCGCTCGAACAGCTCGGCATCGTCGCCAACACGCGGGCGCTGATCCAGCTCGGCCTCCTCGCGCAGCAGATCGACGGCGCGGCGGGCGCGGGCCGAGGCCTTGCGCTTGGACGCACGACGCTTAACGGTAAAGGCGAACGCCTCATCCTCGACCTCGACGGCACGCGGACCCAGCCCCACGACCGGGTACTGCCCCTGCGAGGTGGCCAGATAACCGCGGCCGCACAGCTGGCCGATGATGTCCTTGATGCGCCCGACCGATTCGCTCGACAGCTCACCGTAGCCGCGGTCCTCGTCCAGATGCATCTGGCGAATGCGCTCGGTGTTGCCTCCGTGGAGCACATCGGCGATCAGCGACTTGCCAAAGCGCATGGGACGCGTGGCCACATAACGCACAGCGGCGCGGGCCATATCGGTGACGTCCTCGACCTCGAACTGCGTGAGGCAGTTGCTACAGTTGCCGCAGCCCTCGGCGTCGTCTGCCGTGCCGCCCGCGGCGGCTGCCGCTTGCTCGGCCGCGGCCTCGTCGCCAAAGTAGCGCAGCATGTATTCGCGCAGACAGCCGGTGGTATTGCAGTAGCCCTCCATCTGGCTGAGCAGGCGATAACGGCTCTGGAGCGCCCACGCGCGCTGCTCGTCGTCGAGCGCCTCGTCGGCCGCATCGCCGCGGTCGATCAAAAAGCGGCGCATGCGAAAATCGTTGCCATTCCACAGCAGGTGACAGCTTGCCGGGTCGCCATCGCGACCGGCGCGGCCCGCCTCCTGGTAGTAGGCCTCGATGCTCTCGGGCACGTTGTTATGGATCACGTAGCGCACGTTAGGCTTGTCGATACCCATGCCAAAGGCGTTGGTGGCAACCATCACCTGGATATCGTCGTCGATAAAGGCGCGCTGGCTTTGACGACGGGCGTCGTTGCCCATGCCGGCATGGTAGCGGCCAACGCGAATGCCGCTGGGGCCCAGCGCCTCGGCAAGCTCGCCCGCCAGCGCATCGACCGTCTTGCGGGTCGAGCAATACACGATACCGCTCTCGCTCGAATGCGCGATCACATAGTCGCGCACCCAGGCAGTCTTGGCCTTGTCGCCCATCTCCTCGCAACCAAAGTAGAGATTCTTGCGATCGAAGCCCGTCACCACCGTCGCGGGGTTTTGCAGGCCGAGCATCTGCTGAATGTCCGCACGCACGCGCTCGGTCGCCGTAGCGGTAAAGGCCGCAACGATGGGGCGCTGCGGCAGGGAATCGATGAACTCACGAATCTGCAGATAGGCGGGGCGGAAATCCTGACCCCATTGGCTTACGCAGTGGGCCTCGTCAATGGCCACGAGCGGCACGCCAATGCCGGCGGAACCCGCAGCCTCCTGCGCAAAGGCCAAAAAACGCGGCTCGAGCAAGCGCTCGGGCGCCACGTACATAAGCTGGTAGCGGCCCTCGCGCGCCCGCTTGAGCACGGTGTTTTGCTGGGCCGGAGTAAGGCTGGAGTTGAGATAACTGGGGCGCGCACCCGCCGCGAGCAGCGCGCGGGTCTGGTCCTCCATAAGCGACAGCAGCGGACTCACCACAAAGGTGATGCCGGGCAGTATGAGCGCGGGCACCTGGTAGCAAATGGACTT
>CABUUG010000118.1 GCA_902494605.1 uncultured Collinsella sp. | reverse complement strand
TCGCGCGAGACGATGGTCTGCAGGGCGTTGACAATCTCGGCGGCAACCATGACGGCGTCGTGACCTCGCTGGGGCATGGCGCCATGGCACGAGGTGCCGCGGACATCGATGCGGAACCAGTCGGTATTGGCCATGCGCGGACCGGGCTCGCAGCTTACAGTGCCGGCGTCAACCTCGCTCCAGATGTGCGCGGCGTAGGCGCCATCGACGCCGTCGAGCACGCCCGTGCCGATCATGAGTTTGGCGCCCTGGCCGTTTTCCTCGCTGGGCTGGAAGACGATGCGGACCTCGCCGTGGATGTCGTCGGTCATATGGCGCAGGATTTGCAGCGTTCCGAGCATCATGGCGATATGGCAGTCGTGGCCGCAGGCGTGCATGCAGCCCTCGTTGACGCTGGCGAACTCCTCGCCAGTCTGCTCGGTAACGGGCAGGGCGTCGATATCGGCGCGCAGCAGGATGCGGCGGCGTGGCGTGCCGTCCTCGCGGTAGGCATCCGGCGCGGTGCCGCGAAGGGTCGCCACAAGGCCCGTTTTAAGGGGACGCTCGTAGGGGATATTCATGGCGTCGAGCTGGTTGGCGATGTCGGAGGTCGTGCGCTCCTCGGCAAGGCTCAGCTCCGGGTGCTTATGGAAGTGCCGGCGCTGCTTGATGATATATGGTTCAAACTCGGTAGCGATATCTTTGATGGCTGCGGTGACGTCGTCAGCCGCGCGAGCCTCGGTCGCCGCCATAATCTGCTGTGCCTTGGTCTTCGTCATGGTCGATTTGCTCCTTGCTGGGTTGATCGCAAAATCGTACAGGCTCTCTCCAGTATGCCACCTGCCGCTAGGGCTGGTAAAGTTGCCGTTTGCCGCTTGGGGTTTTGTTACAAGGGCGGGGGAGTACACTCGGGGGTGTTGAATTTCCTGCCAGAGATGGGGATGTCCATGCAACATATCGATCGGATTATCCGCTCCAAGAACGTCTTTACCGCGCAAGACGGCATCGATACCGCCCGCGAGCTGGCGATTGCCATCGCAGGCGACCGTATCGTCGCAGTCGGTGCGCCCGATGACGTGATCGCCGCCGCTCCTGCCGCTACGTCGGTTATCGACTACGGCGAGCAGTTTGTCTGCCCCGGTTTCCATGACGCTCATCTGCACTTCTTCCATACCTCGGTCGGTTCCTCGCCGTACATGCTCATGGATATGGGCACGTCCGAGGCGGCGCTGGTGCAACATGCGCTCGAGTTTTCCCAGGACCTGCCCGACGACGCTTGGGTTGTGACGCAGGGCTGGCGCGACTACCGTTGGGACCCGCCCGAGCATCCTACCAAGGCGTCGCTCGATGCGGCATTCCCCGATCGTCCCTGCGTTATGTATTCGGGCGACGGGCACACGCTTTGGCTCAACAGCCGTGCACTCGAGGCGCTCGGCGTCACGCGCGACAGCGAGCCGCCGGCGGGCGGCAGCTACGACAAGGACGCAAACGGCGAGCTCACGGGCATTGCTCACGAGGCGGCTGCCATGCAGCTGCTACCGCGCTGCCTTGAGTGGCTGGGCGAGGATCGCATCGCAAGCGCTTACGCCGATCAAATGAGGCGTATGGCCGAGCAGGGCATCACCTCGATATGCGATATGTCGCTCATGCCCATGCCGGGCTGCGATTTTATCCGCGACGACGTCTACGACAAACTGCAGGCAGCTGGCAAGTTGGGCATCCGAGCCCATCTGTTCCCCACGCTGCTGGATGACCAGTCGCGCTTGGAAGAGCTGCAGACCCGCTACGCGAGCAACGCGCTGCTCTCGGCGCCTGGTTTTAAGCAGTTCTTCGACGGCGTGTCGAGCGAACACACGGCATATCTCACCGAGTCCTATACCAATCCGCGCTTCCCGGGCGACCAGGGCCGTCTGACGGTTCCCGCCGAGCGCATGCGCAAGCTAGTTCTGGCGGCTGCGGAGCGCGGCCACACCGTGCGCATCCACGTCATCGGCGACGGTGCCATCCATGCCGCGCTCGATATCTTCGAGGAAGCGGCCGATCTGTACGGCCTGCCCCAACGCGGTCATAACACGCTCGAGCATCTGGAGAACCTTCTGCCCGAGGACATCGACCGCCTGCGCAAGCTCGACGTGGTTGCCTCGAGCCAGCCCTGCCACATCACACTCGATCCGGGTGGTCCGGAGCGCGATTTGGGCCTGGAGCGCAGCCGCATCATGTGGCCGTTCGCAACCTATAAGCAGCGCGGCATTCGCCAAGCCTTCGGTACCGACAGCCCCATCACAGCTGTTACCAGCATGAACGTGCTCTACACGGCTATCACGCGCCAGGACCCCAAAAGCCACTGGCCCGAGGGCGGCTGGTTACCGAGCGAGCGCATCGATGCAGCAACAGCCCTGCGCAACTACACCCTGGGCAGCGCCTATGCAGCGGGCGACGAACAAAACCTCGGCAGCTTGGAGCCCGGCAAGTATGCCGACCTGGTAGTCCTGGACCAAAACCCGCTCACCGTTGACCCCCAAGACCTCCAGGCCACAAAAGTTCAGGCCACCTACCTGGCAGGCAACTTGATTTACGAGCGCTAATATTCATGTCGTACCGTTAAACGCGGCTCGGGCAGCCTATTTTGGGATGGCGCTCGAGCCGCGTTTGCGTTTTGGTGGGGATCCGCCATGAGCGTCCCTGCTCTGTTGGATTTGGGTGCGGGGCGGAGGTGCTGCTGCCCCGCGCTCAATTTGGACACCAGCAATGCTATCTCTTGGTGTTTTGCATACTTCCCATTACAGATTGCATAAAAAGGCTGGGATATTCTTCCTGATCCTGATGTACCCCCGCCCGTGCCGTGCAAAAAACGGAGTATTCAGCACCGCGAGCTCTGCCGGTGCCGCTGCAGTCGGGTGGCATTGTGGAGGTCGACGTCATTTTGGGGTCCGGCGCGGCGCGAAGCATGCCTTTTTGTCCTGACGGGGTTTACCTGCCGACTCAAATCGCCGGTCGAAGGCGTCCTTGGGACCAATATGGTGTGTCCGGCGTGTATGCAGCCGTCCTGGCTTGCTGAATACTCCCAAAAATGCACGGCGCTCCCCAGGGGACCCGTGCGCGCAGCGAAAACCATGCCCACGTTCCTATCCGCATCGCCATTTTGCTGCACTGACTTTTCTGAATGCCGGGACCGAATTAGTTAACCTGCCTCCCGTGTGGCTCCGGAGGGGCGGGGCATAAGGTTTATCGCGAGTTCCGCACGAGCCGAAGGCCACTTAATGTGGCCTTCGTGCGAGCAGGACTGCCCGAGCAGGAAACCTTATGCCCCGCCCCTCCGGAGCCACACGGGAGGCATCGCTAAGTTATCCTCCGGCATTCAGAAAATCTAAGTGCCAAAAAATAAGATTTTTTGACTCCATGTTGTATAACCCGCCATTCGTGGGTACCATTCAACGCGTACGCAAACAAAAAGGGTTAATTCGCGTGGTATAACCGCGCGGCCCAAAAAGGAGGAGACAAGCATGTCGTCTTTGAAGCCGCTTGCAGATCGTGTTCTGGTCAAGCCCGACGAGGCCGAGCAGAAGACCGCTTCTGGTCTGTACATCGCCAGCAACGCCCAGGAGAAGCCGCAGCGCGGCACCATCGTTGCCGTTGGCGCCGGCAAGGTCAACGACAAGGGTGAGCGCATCCCCATGGACGTCAAGGTCGGTGACGTTGTCATCTACGGTAAGTTCGGTGGCAACGAGGTCAAGGTCGACGGCGAGAAGTATCTGCTGATGCGCGCCGACGACATCTACGCTGTCGTCGAGGCCTAGTCTCGTCAGAATCTCTGATTCGTCTTTGAACGCGCCCGCCGCATAGGACTCGGAAGCGGCGACGCGAGTCACATTTCTTTTGGAGGATTACCTACCATGGCAAAGAACATTACGTTCAACACCGATGCCCGCGCTAAGCTCGCCAAGGGCGTCAACACTCTGGCCGACGCCGTTACCGTCACCATGGGCCCCAAGGGTCGCTACGTTGCGCTGCAGCGCACGTTCGGTGCCCCGACCATCACCAACGACGGCGTTTCCGTCGCCAAGGAGATTGAGCTCGAGGACAACATCGAGAACATGGGTGCCCAGCTGGTGAAGGAGGTCGCCACCAAGACCAACGACACCGTGGGTGACGGCACCACCACCGCAACCCTGCTCGCTCAGGCTATCGTCAACGACGGTCTGCGCAACGTCGCCGCTGGCGCCAACCCGCTGGCCATCCGTCGCGGCATCGACAAGGCTGTAAACGCCGCCGTCGCCGAGATGAAGAAGCAGGCCAAGCCGGTCGAGACCAAGGAGCAGATCGCTTCCGTCGGCACCATCTCCGCTGGTGACCCCGAGGTCGGCGAGAAGATCGCCGAAGCCATGGAGGTCGTGGGCAAGGACGGCGTCATCACCGTCGAGGATTCCCAGACGTTCGACATCACCATCGACACCGTCGAGGGCATGCAGTTCGACAAGGGCTATGTCTCCGCTTACTTCGTCACGGACAACGACCGCATGGAGGCCGTGATGAAGGATCCGTACATCCTCATCACCGACCAGAAGATCTCCAGCGTTCAGGACATCATGCCCGTTCTCGAGGCTGTCCAGCGCGCTGGCCGTGGCCTGCTCATCATCGCTGAGGACATCGACGGCGAGGCTCTGCCTACCCTGGTCCTCAACAAGATCCGTGGCGCCCTCAACGTCTGCGCCGTCAAGGCCCCGGGCTACGGCGATCGCCGCAAGCGCATCCTCGAGGACATCGCCGTCCTCACCGGTGGCCAGGCTGCCCTGGACGAGCTGGGCGTGAAGGTCGCTGACATCACCGCCGATATGCTCGGTACCGCTAAGTCCGTCACCATCTCCAAGGACAACACCGTCGTCGTCGGCGGCGCTGGCTCCAAGGAGGCCATCGACGCTCGTATCGCTCAGATCAAGGGCGAGATGGAGAACACCACCTCTGACTTCGACCGCGAGAAGCTCCAGGAGCGCCTGGCCAAGCTCTCCGGTGGCGTTGCCGTCATCAAGGTCGGCGCTGCTACCGAGTCCGAGCTCAAGGAGATCAAGCACCGCGTCGAGGACGCCCTGCAGGCTACCCGCGCTGCTGTCGAGGAGGGCATCGTCGCCGGCGGTGGCGTCGCCTTCATGGACGCTGCTCCTGCGCTCGACGCTGTCGAAATCGACGACCCCGAGGAGAAGATCGGCGTCGACATCGTCAAGAAGGCTCTGACCGCTCCGGTCGCTACCATCGCCAAGAACGCTGGCTTTGAGGGCGCTGTCGTGGTCGACAAGGTTGCCGAGCTGCCTGCCGGCCAGGGTCTCAACTCTGCCAACGGCGAGTGGGGCGACATGATCGAGATGGGCGTCCTCGACCCCGTCAAGGTCAGCCGCGTCACCCTGCAGAACGCTGCTTCTGTCGCCAGCCTGATTCTCATCACCGAGGCTACTGTCTCCGATGTGCCCAAGAACACTCAGCTTGAGGACGCTATCGCTGCTGCTACCGCTGGTCAGCAGGGCAGCGGTATGTACTAAGGCCGACAAGGTCTAGAACTCCCACCGGGAATCCGGGGGCGGGACGGGGGCTTCTCTCCGGAACGTCCTCGGACATGCAAAGAGGCTCCGCATCGCGCTCGCGCTGCGGAGCCTCTTTGCGTCCTGCGGAATATTCCGGAGAGAAGTCCCCGTCCCGCCCCCGGATTCC
>CABUUG010000117.1 GCA_902494605.1 uncultured Collinsella sp. | reverse complement strand
GACAGTCAATCATCGAGTACGTCCTGATTATCGCGGTCATCGGATTGGTAATCGTGTTCGCGGGGCCCGGCGTGGCCGGAGCCATCCGAAACCAGTTCAACCTGGTCGGCAACACACTCAATAGCGGGACTAATGGAGGCATGGAGGGCGGCGGCGCATTCGGCGGAGGCTCCGCCGGGGCCGATTCCGCGACCGTTCAGGCGGCTGTGGCCAAGGACGCGAAGGACTGGACGCTTGATGAGCAGAAGGCGGTCGCCGAGGATATCGCCGCCAAGGGCGAGGCATCGCCGGCGTACGCCAAGGCGAAGGCCGCCATGGATGCCGGCACCAAGTTCACGATGAAGCTCACCGACGGCAAGACGCTCGAGTATAAGATTATCGGCATCAACCATGATGATTTGGCCGACGGCTCGGGCAAGGCTGGTCTTACGTTCTTGACCAAGAACGAAGCAATTGGCAAATATCTCATGAATGCCGATAATACCGCCGTCGGCGGATGGGAGAAGTGCGAGCTCCGCGCGAAGATGAACTCCGGCGAGATCTGGAACCTGATGCCCTCAGACTTCCAGTCCAAGGTGAAACCGGTCAGGAAGCTGACGAATAACGTCGACGGAGCCGACAAGAATGCCGCCATCACAGCAACAACCGACAAACTGTTCCTGCTCAGCTACTCCGAGATCGTCGAGACCCCCCAAATCAGCTTCGGCTGGTCTGAGTATCCTTGGATTGGCAAAGAGGGCACCCAGTACGAGGCTTTCAGGGATAAGGATATCAATAACAATGGGGACAACGATTGCCTGACGTTGCCGGCGCGCGGCGAGTGGTGGGAGCGTTCGCTGCATCCGCAGTATTCTGTGTTCTTCGGAAGCGTCGGAAACGACGGCTTTCCCGGGGATAGCAACTTTGCGGCGGGTTCGAGTTTCGTCTGCCCGGCTTGGTGCTTCTAGACATTTTGTCCTATAAGCCGACATATGGATATAGGCCTGTGCAACCCCGCGCGGGCCTTTCTTTTGGCAAGCATACGAACAATTTGGGGTTCATGGCACAGGTAATCGGGTTGAAGAGAAATGGGGTCATACAGCGGCTCTCAGACGCCTGCCGCACTCCCCCACCATTACTACTGCGGCGCCCTCGTAAAGAGTTCATCCTGCCTTGCGTTTCATTGCAACCATTCACTTGTCCACCGATCAAGTGAACTACTGGAATAAATACAGCGACACGCTTGTTCGTTATAGTTGCTATATCTGTATAAATCGCCCCGATAAATACAGACTGTACTCGGCTGTATACCAGCTACGCGTATGTAGATTCTTACCGCTTTAATAAATCGGCCCAAGCGCGTGCAAAACGCGCAAGTAGCCGCAAGAGGCAATTATCGCGTAGGTAGATTTTTGGCACCCTGTTGCTTAATCAAAATTAAGCAATTGCTTAAAACAAAAAAGGTCAGGCACTAGATGCCTGACCTGCGAAACTTCTGGTCGGGACGACTGGATTCGAACCAGCGACCCCTTGACCCCCAGTCAAGTGCGCTACCAAGCTGCGCCACGTCCCGAAGCTTTTGTTTGTTGCTCTGCTCTCGCTCGCAACAGGGAGTATATTAACCCGAAACTTTAGACTTGTGCAAGAACTTTTTTATAAATTTTGAAGCAAGTCCAAAATTGTATCTGCGAGCTGGGGTTTTGTTAGCACGGGAAGTTCTTGCGTACCCGCTTTACTCACGATCCAGGCCTTGTTGGTATCGGTTCCAAAGCCCGAATCGGCGCGCGAGACATCGTTGGCGACAATTACATCGCAACCCTTGCGGGCCAATTTGCGCTTGGCGTACTCGACAAGGTTATCGGTCTCGGCCGCAAAGCCGATCACGCACCGTTCCCCCTTTTGGCGCGAAAGCTTGGCCAAAATATCGACCGTCTCGACCAGTTCGATGCGATCCAAGCGCTCGTTGGCCTTTTTGAGCTTATGGTCGGCAGGGGCCGCGGGGGTGTAGTCGGC
Organism: uncultured Collinsella sp.; assembly: GCA_902494605.1. Classification (GTDB taxonomy): domain Bacteria; phylum Actinomycetota; class Coriobacteriia; order Coriobacteriales; family Coriobacteriaceae; genus Collinsella. Next base: position 3,709 of record CABUUG010000117.1, on the reverse strand, counting down.
GACGGCGGCCGCACAAATTGCCGCGTCGGCCGTCTGGAAGGCGCTCAGGGCCGTCTGGAGCATCTCTGCGGCGGTCTGCACACGCACGCACTCCACGCCGCGGGGAATATCGAGCGATGTCGGTCCCAACACGAGCGTGACTTCGGCACCGCGGCGTGCGGCCTCCCCCGCCAGGGCGACGCCCATCTTGCCCGAAGAGCGGTTACCAATGAATCGCACCGGATCGATCGGCTCGTGCGTGGGGCCGGCGGTAATCACGATGCGCTTACCTTCCAGGTCCTGAGGCGCGGGGTTGAGCACCTCACAGACAGTCTCGACGATGTCCTCAGGCTCGCTCATGCGTCCCGTGTCCACGTCGCCACAGGCAAGGTAGCCGCTGCCCGGGCCCACCACATGCACGCCGCGGTCGCGCAGCGTGGTCATATTGGCCTGCGTCGCCGGCGCCTTCCACATGCCGTTGTTCATGGCGGGTGCGATCACGATGGGTCGCGGCGTCGCAAGCAGCGTGGTGGAGATGAGGTCGTCGGCGATGCCGGTGGCCATCTTGGCGATGATATTGGCCGTCGCGGGCGCCACGACCACCAGATCGGGCTCCTGCGCCAGCGAAATGTGGTGGATGGGGTCGGAGGGATCGTCGAATAAGCCCACGGCAACAGGCTCGTTGGTGAGCGCACGGAAGGTGAGCGGGCCCACAAACTCGGTGGCATGCTCGCTCATAACGACCTTGACGCGCGCGCCGCGCTTTTGCAGCAAGCGCACGATATTGCACGACTTATAGGCGGCGATCCCGCCGGTAATGCCCAGCAGGATCGTTTTTCCCTCAAGTTGCATTGAATTGTTGGATGCCGCCGCCATCGCTAGGCTTCCTTGCTCGGGAGCACCAGGAGGCGGTGGCAGTACGGGCAGTGCGTAATCTCGCTACCGTCGTGGTTGAGGTCGCTCATGGACGATGCTTGCAGCGCGGTGTGGCAGACCGTGGGGATGTTGCCCTGGATGGTCTCGACGGCCAGGCCACGGAACTGCTTGAGCAGACGCTCGTAGTCGGTGAGAACGTCTGCCGGCAGCGTGGCAGCAAGCGCGGTGCGCTCCTTAGCGGCGGCGTCAATCTGAGCCTGCAGGTCGGCAGCCTTGGCGCGGGCGGCCTTGGTATCGGCCTTCACGCCCTCCTCGAACTTGGCGATGATTGCCTGCGCGCGGGCCTCGCGGTCGAGCACCTCCTTATGGGCGACAACGACGTCCTTGCGGGTGTGCTCAATCTTGTCCAGACGCTTGGCCAGGGTGGCGAGCTCGTTCTCCAGATCCTGAACTTCGCGGTAGTCGGAGCCGTCGACGTGGCGCTTCTTGGCAGCCTCGATGGCGTTGTTGGTCTGAATCTCGGTGGTGTTGAGATCGTCGAGCTCAATGTCCAGATCCTTGCGCTGGGCGTAGAGCTTGGTCATCTCGGACTTGAGCTTCACATAGGTCTTGCGCTTGGAAGCGAGCTCCTTGAGCTCCGGCATATTGGCAAGTTCGCTCTTGTTGCGGGCGAGCTCCAAATCGATCTGTTGCAGCTTGAGTAGCGTAGCGCCGGCGCTCATAAGTTCTCTCCTTTTGTCACAGTCCACCATTGGCAAGGGTTCAGTATTTTAATCGCATGACGGGGGTCGACCCCGGCGTCAACTGCAGAGTTCATCAATATATCAACGAACGGCTCCTCGGAGCGGTCGTGGCCGAGCAAGATCACCGGCAGCCCGCGCAAGGCAAGGTCTTGCGCCACGTGGTAGCCCGCCTCGCCCGTCACGACAACATCTGCGCCTGCGGCTATGGCGAGCTCTCCAAAGTCGCCCAGGGAGCCGCCCAAAATGGCGACGGTGCGGCACGGGCGATCGGCTTCGCCCCACACACGCGGGTCGCTGCCGAAGGCCGTGGCAGCACGGGTGGCAAGATCGCGCAGCGTGCACGGGTCGTTGAGCGTTGCAAGCGCGCCCAGGCCGGTTGCAACGGGGTCGTCCACATGCTCCAGCGAGCTCATGGGCTCAGCGCCCAGCAACTCACTCAGGCGAACGCGCGCTTCGTGCGAACGGTCCAGGTTGGTGTGGAGCGAAATAATGCTCACGCCGCAACGAGCCGCCTCGTACAGCGCAGCGCTGCACTGGGGGCGTGACGCATCCGCCGGACAAAACGCCTCGGGCGCCTTGATATAGACGGGGTGATGCGTCAGCAGCACGTTGGCACCGGCATCTTGTGCGCGGCGAACATTAGCTTCGGTCGCATCGAGTGCGCAGGCCACGCCAGCAATCTCGGCGGCAGGGTCGCCCACGGAGAGCCCTACATGATCCCAGCCCTCGGCGTCCGCCTTGGGGTAGCGCGCCAGCAGCGCGCGTTCAAGCTCGGCGACGATCATGCAGCACCTACGATCGAGAGCAGCGTCTGGGCAAAGTCGTCCAGGTCAGCCGGGTCCACGCGGTCATCGAAGGAGATGCGCAGTGCGCCTAGCGCCTGCTCGCGACCAATGCCCATTGCGCTGAGCACGTGGCTCGGGTCCATGCTGCCGCTCGAGCACGCCGAGCCGGCCGAAACCTCAAAGCCGGCGGCGTCGAGCTTGACGATGAGCTCCTCGGAGTCCATGCCGTCGACGTAGATCGACACCATGCCCGGCAGGCGATCGGCCTGTACGTAGTCGCCCATGGTGGCATGAATACGCGGATGAGCCGTAAGCGTGGCGTAGAGTTTGTCGGACAAGGCCTGCAGCGTCGCGCGCTCCTGGGCCACGGTCGGCAACAGCGCGGAGGCGGCGGCGGCAAAGGCCAGCTGCGTGCGCAGGTCCTGCGTGCCGGCACGACGTCCGGCTTCCTGTCCACCGCCAAAGATGCGCGGACGCAGCGGCGTGCGGTTCTTAAGGTAGAGCGCGCCGGATGCCACGGGGCCGCCGATCTTGTGCGCGGCAACGGTCATAGCATCGACGCCCAGCTCGGTGACATCGAGCGGAATATGCAGATAGCCCTGGATGGCATCGGTGTGGAACAGGGCGCCGGCAGCATGTGCGGCGGCGGCCAGCTCGCGGATGGGCTGCACCACGCCGGTCTCGTTGTTGGCGACCATAATGCTTACGAGCGCCACGTCGTCGCCTAGCAGCTCGACAAGCCTGGCGGGCTCTATGTAGCCAGCGCGGCAGGGCTGCACCAGGTCGACGGTAAAGCCGGCGGCGCGCAGCAGCGGCAGGTTGTCCAGAATCGAATCGTGCTCGATGGCCGAAACGATTACGCGATCGCGCTTACGATCGCGCTGACGAGCGCCCTCGGCAAGACCGAGCAGCGCCAGCTGGTTGGCCTCGGTGCCGCCGTTGGTAAGGATGATCTCGGACGGGCGAACGCGTGCGCCAAAGCTGCGGACAATATCGCGACGGGCGACTTCCAGGCGTGCGGCGGCCTTGCGGCCAAGCGAATGCAGCGAGTTGGGGTTGACGCCGGCAAGCTCACTTTCGTCATATTCTTGCTGCGCAAGGCGCGCCTCGGCGCGCATGGGCGTCGAGGCGGCATAGTCAAGATTCACGGGTATGCGGTTTTGACCTGCGGTCATAAGAGTTTATGCCTCCTGTGCGGCCTCGTTGCCCAGCTTCTGCAGCAGCGCAACCTCGGCAGCGGGGTCTTCGGACTTAAATACGGCTGAGCCGGCCACGAGCACGTTGGCACCGGCCTTAACGACTTCTGCGATGTTTTTGGAAGAGATG
>CABUUG010000116.1 GCA_902494605.1 uncultured Collinsella sp. | reverse complement strand
TTTTTTTTTTTTTCTCTGTTTTTTTTTTTGCCTCCCGCCCCGGGGACGGACAAACCTACTCCGTCTCGCCCGGTCGAGCGCCGCGGGCCAGGGCGTCCTGGTACTCCTTGACCGCCTTAATCCTCTGCATAGGCTTCAGTCGCTCGAACATGGTGTTGCCGTGCAGGTGATCGATCTCGTGCTGCAGGCACACGCAGAACAGGGCGCCCGTGGCCTCATAACGAATCAGGTTGGCATCCAAGTCGTATGCCTCAACGACAACATGATCGGGACGCTCGATCTCGCAGCTAATGCCAGGAATGGAAAGGCAGCCCTCGCTAAACGGGATCAGATGGTCGCTCTGCTCAACAATGGCGGGATTAATGAGCACGTACGGGTCATAGTCGTTCTTGTCGCTGTAGTCGCAGTCGATGGTGACGAGTTGAATGAGCTCACCGATCTGCGGGGCGGCCAGGCCGCAACCGCCGTTGTCGAACATCATCTTCTTCATCTTCTCGGCAAGCGCCTCGATCGCCGGGGTGATCTCCTCGATGACGGCGCACTCCTGGCGCAGACGAGGGTCGGGCGACAGTACGATTCCGTTGGCTTCCATGGCCATCCTTTCGGGTTGTTACATCAAATCATAGGCGTCGACGTCAACGCTCACGCTCACGCCGCGCACAGAGCCCACCTCTTTGAGGCAGGCGTCGATATCATCAGAGACATGGTACCCCACGGGCGACTTCACAAGCAGATGGAAGCGGTAACGGTCCTTGGCTCTCTCGATTACACACGAAGCCGGGCCCAGCACCTGCGGCACGGCACTCCCCGCCCGCAAAAAGTCGGGCGCGGCGGCATGCCAACGGCGCTTAAGAAGCTTTGCAATGCGCCCGATGTAGTCCTGCGCGTCGTCTCGGTTCACCGACCACACCAAGATGTTGACCAAGCGAACAAACGGCGGGTACAGCGCGTCGCGGCGCTGGTCCAGGTCGTAGTCGGTAAAGATCGAACGGTCGTGCTCAGCGACGGCGCGAATGACCGGATCCTCGGGCAGGTAGGTCTGGATGATCACCTCGCCGGGGCGATCGCCGCGACCGGCACGGCCCGCCACCTGTTCCAGCAAATCGTAGGCGCGCTCCCCTGCGCGAAAATCAGGCAGCTTTAATGCAAAGTCGGCATTGACCACGCCCACGAGCGTGACCTCGGGAAAGTCAAGACCCTTTGCGATCATTTGGGTGCCCAGCAACACGGCGCAATCGGCCGCATCGAACTGCTCGAGCAGCTTTTTGTGTGCATCCTTGCCGCGCGTGGAATCGGCATCCATGCGAATAATGGCGACGTCCTCGGGAAGCATCTGGTGCAGCGCGTCCTCGATCTGTTGAGTGCCCAGACCCATTTTTGCCAGGTAGCGACTGCCGCATTTGGGGCAACGGCTCGTGGCCGCCGGATACGGCTGCACGCGCCAGGACGATCCGCAAGTGTGACACTGCAGCGTGTGCGTGCGCTCGTGATACGTAAGCGCGGTGGAGCAGTGGTTGCAGGTGGGCACGCAGCCGCACTCGCGGCACATCAGGAATGGAGCAAAGCCACGGCGATTGTGCAACAGCACGGCTTTTTCGCGGCGCTCGCCCACACACTCCAGGCCTTCCATCAGCGGTTTTGAGAACATGGATCGACTGCCGTGCGAGAACTCGCGGCGCAGGTCGGCAATGCGGACTGTCGGCAGCACGGCGTGTCCCGGGCGCTCGGGCATCTCGACGCGCGTCCAGGTAGCACCATTATACGTGCCACGGCGGCAGCGGTCGAGCGCTTCGGCAGAAGGCGTGGCCGAGCCCAACACGAGCGGGCAGCGGTAGCGCCGCGCCATCTCGGCCGCCACCTCGCGCGCGTGGTAGCGCGGACTAGAGCCCTGCTTATAGCTGGTCTCGTGCTCCTCGTCGATGATGATGAGGCCTAGATCGCCGAGCGGGCAAAAGAGCGCCGAGCGGGCACCGACGACCACGCGCGCCGCACCACTGGCGACCATATCCCACTGGTCCAGACGCTCGCCGGCCGAAAGCCGCGAGTGAAACACGGCGACCGTCTCGCCAAAGCGCGAGCGGAAGCGGCCGACGGTCTGGGCCGTCAGCGAGATCTCGGGCACAAGCACGCAGGCCGAGCGACCGGCCGCGAGCACGCGCTCGATAGCTGAGAGGTAGACCTCGGTTTTACCAGATCCGGTGACGCCGTCGACAAGGACCACGTCGCCATGGGCGTCCAGACGGGCGCGCTCAATCTGCGCGAGTGCCTGTTGCTGACCGTTGGTAAGGGAGACCGGCGCCTTACCGCTTGCCGAGGACAGCGTGGTCTGCTCGCTGCAGCCACGCCACGCACGGCGCTCCTCCACCACCACGACGCCGCGTTTTTCAAGCGCTTTGATGGTCGCCGACATGCTGTTATAGAGAAGGTTGAGGTCGCGTGTCGTGACCGGGCCGCACTGGAGCGCCTCGATGAGCTGACGCTGGCGGACCGCGGTCTTGGGCGGCGTATAGTCGAAGCCCTCGGGCGTAAGCATAACCCAGCGGTTTTGGATGGGTTTGACGGCAGGGCGCTCGACAGTCCACACGCCGTCGTCGCCTTTGACCACGCGCGGGCTTCCACCCGGTGGCAAGAACAGGCGCAGGCACTCGGAAAGCGTCGCGACGTACTCGCGGCTCATCCAGCGTGCGATACGGGCGGCCTCTGCGGTAAACAGCGGCTTGCTGAGGATAGCCTCGATAGGCTTGATACGCGCGGGATCGAGAGCGCTGTTGCCCTGCAGGTCACCATGCTCAGACGCAATGTCGACGATATAGCCCGCGGCGGCACGGTTGCCAAAATGGACCAGAACCGTGGATCCGATCTGCGCCTCGTAGGCAAGAGTTTCCGGGATGCCGTAGGCGAATGGCTCGGACAGCGCACGCGTCGGAATGTCCAGGACTACGCTCGCGTAGGCGGCGACGGGCTCAGGTACAGGCTCGGACTTGGCCGGGGAAACAGCAGGCTCGGGCGTGGCCGGAGCCTGCTCCGGTTCCAGCGAACCAAACAGCGACAGTTGCTCGGCCATGGCCCCAACACCTCCCATCCCATTCGTCTTCAGAAACAAGAGCCCCGCTCGGGTGAACGGGGCTCGGATACGTGCGTTTACGCGGCTGCTACAGCGCCATCGTGCGGGCGCGGTCGATGCGCGCCAGGCAGTCGTCGCGGCCGACGAGCGCCATGGTCTCGCCCAGCGGAGGGCTCACCATGTTGCCGCAGACGGCAACGCGCACAGCCTGGAACACCACGCGCTTCTTAAGGTCCATCTGCTCGGGCAGCGGTTCAAGTGCGGCGTCGATGTTGGCAGCCGTCCACTCGTCCACGCCCTCGAGCGCGGCCTTGGCGGCATCCAGAATGGCACCCATGCCCTCCTTGGCCAGGCCCTTGTTGACGGACTTCTCGTCATACTCGAGCGTCTCGGCCGTAGCGAAGATGGGAGCGGCGACGGTCACTGCGTCGGCCGGCATCTTGGTGCGCGGCTTAACGATGGCGGCAAGCGCGTCGATCCAATCCTCGCCGTACTCGACATTACCCTCGATGAGACCCGCCTCGTGCAGCTCAGGAACCATGATCTCGTCGGCAAACTGAGCATCGGACATGCCATTGATGTACTCGGCGTTGACCCAGTCGAGCTTCTTGGGGTCGAAGGTCGCCGGGTTCTTGGAGATGCGGTCGAGCGAGAACTTGCTGGCCAGGACATCGCGCGGGATGATCGTGGTTTCGCCGTCGAGCGACCAGCCGAGCAGCGCCAGGTAGTTGACAAAGGCGTCGGACAGGTAGCCGGCGTCGCGGTACTCCTCCACCGAGGTGGCGCCGTGGCGCTTGGAGAGCTTTTTGCCGTCGGCGCCCAGGATCATGGAGATGTGAGCGAACGTGGGCACGGGAGCGCCGAGGGCCTCGTAGACCATGACCTGACGCGGGGTGTTGGACAGGTGGTCGTCGCCGCGGATGACGTGGGTGATCTTCATCATGGCGTCGTCGACGACGGTCGCGAAGTTATACGTGGGCGTACCGTCGGAGCGGAAGATGACAAAGTCGTCGAGCTCCTTGGCGTCGAAGGTCACCTCTCCGTGGACGGCGTCGTGGATGACGACGTCGCCGCGGTCCTCGGGCACCTTGATGCGCAGGACGTAGGACTCCCCAGCCTCGATGCGGCGGCGGGCCTCCTCGGGATCAAGATCGCGGCAACGGCGCTGATAGCCCTGGAAGGGGTCCTTGCGCTCCTGCGCGGCCTTGCGGTCGGCGTCGAGCTGCTCCTTGGTGCAGAAGCAGGGATAGGCCTTGCCCTCGTCCCAAAGCTTCTGGGCGGCCTGCTTGTACAGGTCCAAGCGCTCGGTCTGGGCGTAGGGGCCAAAATTGCCGCCCACCTCGGGACCCTCGTCCCAGTCCAGGCCCAGCCAACGCATGGCGCGCAGGATGATCTGCGTGTTCTCGTCGGTGGAGCGGGTGGGGTCGGTGTCGTCGATGCGCAGGATGAACGTGCCGCCGTTAGCACGGGCGAAAGCCCAGTTATAGATAGCGGTGCGGGCGCCGCCGATGTGCAGCTTGCCCGTCGGTGAGGGTGCAAAGCGGACGCGAACGTCTGATGCCATGGAAATCTCCTCGATTGCAGGATGGATGTCTAACCGCATCAGTATAAAGCATCAAAGCAACCTCCGCACAAAGGGCACCGACCTACTCATTGGGGACAGACTTAAATGACCAGTCGTTGGAGACGTTCTTAGTTTAAGGCCGCTCATTTATGTCTGTCCCCAATGAGTAGGTGCGGAAAGGGTGTGAATGTTTGAATTACGCGCTATGATGTGCCCTTGCATAGAGAGCCCGGCGGAATGGTAACGGTCGCCGGGACACGTTTTTGAAAGGACTATCATGTCAGAAGAACTTCGTTCCATCCCGCCCCAACACGGGTCCTTTGTTTTTACGTCGGAGTCGGTGACCGAAGGTCATCCCGATAAGATCGCCGACCAGATCAGCGATGCCGTCCTCGACGCAATCCTCGCCAAAGAAATAGAGCTGCAGGAGCAGGGCTACATCGCCCCCAACGGCGTGCCTGCCAACGTGGAGAACGTCCGCTGCGCCTGCGAGACCCTCGTGACCACCGGCACCGTCATCGTCGCCGGCGAGATTCGCACCCAGGCCTACGTCGACGTGCAGGAAATCGCTCGCGGCGTTATCCGCCGCATCGGCTACAACCGTGCCAAGTTCGGTTTTGACTGCGATACCTGCGGCGTTATGAGCCTCATCCACGAGCAGTCGCCCGATATCGCCCAGGGCGTCGACGAGTCCTTCGAGACCCAGACCGGCGCTACAACCGACCCGATCGACCTGATCGGTGCCGGCGACCAGGGCATGATGTTTGGTTATGCCTCCAACGAGACCAAGACCCTCATGCCCATGCCGCACTACCTGGCAAGCCGCCTGGCCGAGCGCCTGGCTGCCGTGCGCCACGACGGCACCCTCGCCTATCTGCGTCCCGACGGCAAGACCCAGGTCACCGTGCGCTACGAGGAAGGCAAGCCCGTCGAGGTCACGACCATCGTCATCTCCACGCAGCACGCCGCCGAGATCGAGGACATGGGCAAGATCAAGGCCGACCTCATCGAGCACGTCATCACCCCGGTCATGGCCGCCGAGAACATGCCGTGGGACAACGCGGACATCTACGTGAACCCCACCGGTCGCTTTGTCGTGGGCGGCCCCATGGGCGAC
>CABUUG010000115.1 GCA_902494605.1 uncultured Collinsella sp. | reverse complement strand
GGTGGGACCCAGGAAGATAAAGCTGCCGCCGGGGCGACGCGGGTCCTTGAGCGGCGAACGGCTGCGGCGCACGGCCTTGGCAACTGCCTCGACAGCCTCATCCTGACCGATGATGCGCGTCTTGAGCACGCTTTCGGCTTGCAGCAGGCGACGGCTCTCGCTCTCGGTAAGCGAGGACACCGGCACGCCCGAAGTCACGGACACGATGTCGGCGATCTGAGAGACATCGATGGTGAGCGGGCTGGCGTCGAGCTCGGCAGTCCAGGCGGCCTTGGCCTCGGCGAGTTCAATCTCGGCGGCCTTCTGCTGCTCGGTGATCTCGGCGGCCTTGTTCATGTCGTCGCTCTCGGTGGCCTCCTGCGCGGCGGCCTTGAGCTCCTCTATGCGATGCTCGGCCTCGCGCACCGGCTCGGGCGCGCGATTCGCGGCGATGCGAGCGCGTGCGCCGGCCTCGTCAATGAGGTCGATGGCCTTATCGGGCAGGAAGCGATCCTGGATGTAGCGGTTGGAAAGGTTCGCGGCGGCCTCGATAGCACCCTGCGTATAGCGCACATGGTGGTGCTCCTCGTAGCGCGGCTTGAGCGCGGTCAGGATCTTGACCGTGTCCTCGACGCTCGGCTCCTCGACATCGATGGTCTGGAAGCGACGCTCGAAGGCCGGATCCTTGGTGAGGTACTTGCGGAATTCCTCGGCCGTGGTGGCGCCGATAATCTGGAAGGCGCCGCGCGCGAGCACGGGCTTGAGCATGGAGCTCGCGTCGATGGAGCCCTCGGCAGAACCGGCACCGATGATGGTGTGCATCTCATCGATAAACAGGATGACGTCGTCGGCCTCGGTGGCCTCCTGGATCACGTTCTTGAGGCGCTCCTCAAACTCGCCACGATACTTGGCGCCCGCCACGAGGCCCGGCAGGTCGAGCGTCCAGATATTCTGGTTCATGAGGTTCTCGGGCACGTTGCCGGCTGCAATCTGCTGAGCCAGGCCCTCGACGATGGCCGTCTTGCCCACGCCGGGGTCGCCCAGAATGAGCGGGTTGTTCTTGGTGCGGCGCGAAAGAATTTCCATCATACGCTGGACTTCCTTTTCGCGACCGATCACGGGGTCGAGCTCGCCATCGCGCGCCTTCTGCGTGAGGTTGGTCGCGAACTGCTTAAGCGTATCGGTGCCACTCCCCTTTTGCTGAGAGGCATCCGAGCCGCTAAAGAACGGCAGGCCCGCACCGGGACGACCAGCACCGGCGCCGGCGAGCGGACGCTTCTTGTCCTGGTCCTTGGCAGTGAGTTTCTCGATAGCCTTTTTGATGGAGGCGGACGACACACCCAGGCGCATGAGGATGTCCATGGCCATGCCGTTGCCCTCTTCGACGATTCCGATCAGCAAGTGCTCGGTCGACACGTAGGTCTGGTTGTTCTCACGCGCCACGCGGAATGAACGCTCCATCACACTAATGACGAGCGGCGTAAAGGCGAGCTTGGCCGCCTCGGTCTCCTCACTGGGCTCGGGAACCGTGGTCTGGACCTCCTTGAGGGTGTCCATGATGTCGTCGTAGGAGATATCAAGCGAGCGCAGCGCCTCGGCAGCGATGCCCTCGTCCTCCTTGGCGAGTGCGAGCAGCAGGTGCTCGGTGCCCACCTTATTTGAGTGCAGATCGAGCGCCTCCTGTTTGGCCATCGACATGACCTTGCGCGCTCGATCGGTAAATCTATCTAACATGCTCGTTTCCTTACATGAGTTCATCGAAATCAAAACGCCCGCCCGTCGGCGGCGCTTTTGTCTCTTTACCCACAGGTTGTCTATGTTAACAGCTGGAGGAATATCTATAAACCCGGCTCACATGAATGCAGGTTATGACCGCATCGCGGGACTCACCGCGCGATGCGCGACAGGCGCCCCGCAAGAGAAACCCTAGGCGTCTTTCACCACGTCGGGACTCGTCGCACGCGATGCGCGATAGGCATCGGCCTCCTTGGAGACGCGTTCGAGCAGCTCGGATGTATCGACGCCCTCGACTTGCGCGACCGTTTCCACCGTCTGCATGGCGACCGCCCTCAGGTACGCGCACGCGCTGTCCCCCGGCTGCTCGAGGTCTATCTCCTCGCCGCCCTCCCGGGCAAAGCCGACCGCCATCACAAAGCCCATGATGCCCGAGACCAGAAAGCCCACCGCAAAGCTCGAATCTGCCTTGAGCTCTTCTCCGTCGGGGTGGACGATCTCTCTCACGCGGTCGATGATGATCGTATGGATGCCCTGCACGACCTGCTCGGCGGCACCCGCCCTCATGGTGATGACGATGCGCCGCAGCAGGCAGCGGACGTCGCGCCGGTCGAACGCCGAAAGGTCGCCCTCGCTCGAAAAATGCCAGAGGGCATCGGTGATGAGCTCGTTATCCTGCAGCAGCTGGGCTATGGCGATGGCGACGAGTTCATCGAAATCGTGAAAATAGTAGTAAAACGTTCCGCGATTGCACTGGGCGGCGCGGGTCACCTCGCCAACCGACAGCTCGAAGATGCTGTTGTTCTCGGTGAGCTCCCAAAACGCCTCGATGATACGGGTGCGTGCATCGGGCGCATCGGCGTCCTTACGCGGTCTCGCCATGCGCCTCACCGCACCCCTGCGCCTTGGCGTTCATGATGAGCATCTGAAGACGGTTCTCCACGTTGGCGAAGCTCACGTCGGGATCGTAGTCGAGCGGCAGGAACTGCGCCGTGGGATACTGCTCCTTGAGCGCATGGATGAGCCCGCGCCCCACGACATGGTTGGGCAGACACCCGAACGGCTGCAGGATCACGAAGTTGCGGCAGCCGCGCTTGGCGTGCTCGAGGATCTCCGCCGGAATCAGCACGCCCTCGCCCGCATCGAACGTATGGTGCAGGATCTTATCGCTCGCGCGCACGAGCTCGGGCATGCGCGTCGGCGGCTCGTAGAGCGGGCTCGCCGCGCCCAGGCGGTCGCAACGGTCGTGCGCGAGCTCGAACAGGTTGTCCGCCGTGGCGTACCAGGCCTTTTCGGGCAGCGACAGGTCGACGTGGAACTCGCGCGACTGCGCATGCTTGTAGAAATAGGTCTTGCGGATCACGTCGGTCATGCGCGCCTCGATGACCTCGAGCCCGTTGTCCTCGAGGTAGCGCTCAATCTCGTGGTTGGCGCCGAGATGGAAATTGAGCAGGTACTCGCCCACGATGAGAACGGTCGGATGCGGGTTCGAGCGGTCGTACGGAACGGCGTCCATGATCGCAAGCGCGCGTTTGAAGCCCGTCGCCTGGCCTCTCAGCCCGGAGCGCTCCATGCCCTCGATAACCTCATCGAGCGCGCGGTCGAACGCAGCGTCCGCCGCGCCCTTCTCGAGCTCGTAGGGACGGATGCGCCTAAGCATGGCCTCGAGGGCATCGATCATGGGAAGACCGTAGGCGATCTGGATGCTCGGGCCAAGGCCGAGCTTGAAGCCCGGATGCGCATTGTGGGCATCGACGTCGTCGTTGGTGAGCACCGGGACATAGTCGTATCCCGCGTCGTCGAGCGCGCGGCGCAGCAGGGGCATGTAGTGCGTCAGGCGGCAGTCGCCGATATACTTGCCAGTCACCACGGCGACGTCGTGCGGGTCGTACTTACCGCTCTCGAGTGCCGCGAGCGCCTCGCCGATCACGATTTGCGCGGGGAAGCAGATGTCGTTGTGCACATAGCGTTTGCCCAGGCGGATGGCATCCTCGCGCCCGATATCAAGGGCCTCGGCGCGCACGCCCTGATTGCGCATCGCCGCGGTCATGAGCCTGCAGAACGCATGGGAGGTGTTGGGGACCAGCGCGATCTTGTCGTGCCGGTCGCGCTTGGTGTACTTGACCTTATACGGGTCGTCGAGCGGATGGACCGCGTGCACCCGGGCGCCCTCGGCACGCTCCTCCGCGCGACGACGGTTGACCGACTCGATAAACGAACGCACACGAATGCCCATGGGACCGGCGACGTCGCTCTCATCGAGCTTGATCATCATCGGAACCTTGGAGCCCATCTCGCCCATCATGCGCGCGATCTCGTCGGTGAGATACGCATCGTGGCCGCAGCCGAAGCTGCCCATCTGCACGAGCTCGAGCTCGGGCGTCGATGCGACGATGACCGCGCACGACAGCATGCGCGCATGGTAGTTGTTCACGATGTCGATGCGGCTGTTGGAAAGATCGACGTTGCAGACCCCCGGCACCGCATCGGGCGTCAGCACGGGGATGCCGCGCTCAGAGAAGAGCTTGGGCAGCCCGTGGTTGACCAGCGGGTCGTTGTGGTACGGGCGCGAAGCGATCACCACCGCGTAGCCGCCGTCCTCGCGCACGTTCTCGAGCACCTGCCTGCCGCGCAGCTGCAGCTGGTTCTCAAACGTCTCCTGCGCGCGGTCCGCCTGCTCGGTCGCCTTGGCAACCAGGTCGGCATCGATATCGAAGGTCTCCTTGCACCACGCCTTGAGCTGGCGGTTTCGGTCGCCCTCGTCGTACCAGTGGAACAGCGGCGTATCGAACGGAACGCCGAAACGCTCCTCCGGGTTATCGGAATTGCGCATCACGTAGGGGTATCCCTTTACGACGGCGCACATCCACTCGCTGGTAGAGGCGGCGTTTTCGGTGGGCACCGTCGTGATGATGGGCATGAAGATGCGGTCGACGCCGGCGTCGACGAGATTGCGGATGTGCCCGTGGACGAGCTTGGCCGGGAAGCACACGGTGTCGGATGTGACGTGCGCCAGACCGCGCTCGTACATCGCCTTGGTGCTGCGTCCCGAGACGCGCACCTTAAAGCCGAGCGTGCTGAAGAACGTCGACCAGAACGGCATGGTGTCCCAGAACTCGAGCACACGGGGAATGCCGATCGTGACATCGCGCCCCCCGCTGACGGGAACCGTGGGGTACGACTCGAACAGCAGCTTCTCGCGGTCGACAAAGAGATTGGGGGCAGCCGCGGTCCGGTCGCACCCCGTGCCGGGTGCCTGTGCCTCGCAAGCACCCTGCGGACGCAGCTCCTCCGCCGCGGGAACCTCGCGCACGAGCTCATCCCATGAAATGGCGCCGCCGCGCGGGCAGCGATTGCCCGTGACGTAAAGCGAGCCGTCGCCAAATGCCACGACCGCGCGCTGGCAGCGGTTGTTGCACCGACGGCAGGTAACGCCGCCGAACTCGCGATGCTCGAAGCGCTCCACGGCATCGAGCCCGATAAACGACGTGCCGGCGTCGCCCTTGCGGCATTCCTCGCGCGCGAGCAGGGCGATACCGATAGCGCCCATCAGCCCCGGGTGGGGCGCACGCGTGACGGGTTTGCCCAGATACTGCTCGAATGCGCGCAGCACCGCGTCGTTTCGGAACGTGCCGCCCTGGACGACGACTTTGTCGCCCAGACGGTTGAGATTTGAAACGCGAATGACCTTGGTGAACACGTTCTCGATAATCGAACGGCAGAGACCGGCCATGATGTCGCCCGGACCCTTACCGCGCCGCTGCTCGGAAACGACGCTGCTGTTCATGAACACCGTGCAGCGGCTGCCGAGAACGGCGGGGGCTTTGGACGAAAATGCCTCGGTCGCGATATCCTCAACGGCTATTCCGAGGTTTTTGGCAAAACCCTCGAGGAACGAGCCGCAGCCCGCAGAGCACGCCTCGTTGACGACGATATCGGTCAGCACGCCGTGGTTGAGCCAGATGGCCTTCATATCCTGTCCGCCGATGTCGAGCACGAAGGTCGCATCGGGAACGCATGCGCACGCGGCGCGGGCGTGCGCGACCGTCTCGACCGTATGGTAGTCGGCGTGGAACGCGCGCGCGAAAAGCTCCTCGCCGTATCCCGTGGTGCCCACGGC
>CABUUG010000114.1 GCA_902494605.1 uncultured Collinsella sp. | reverse complement strand
CACTCTGATTCCGACGTTAACTTTCGATGCCCATACCCATCGCAGGGCAGAGATGGGCCAGAGCCGTATCGATGCCGCGCAGACGTCCGAAAAGCTCAGGGCCCAGGGTCTCCTAAAGGCAATCGACTACGACGTTGCCCGCGACGGTTCCATCGACCTCGAGAAAGCGCTCTTGCATATTGCGGACACCGCCGCAAGCTCCTCGGCGGGTTCCTTTGAGGATGCAGCGCGCGCGTTTGAAGAGTGGGCGGCGCGCATTATCCCGCTTATGCAGGATGAGGTGCTCGATATGACGTTGCGAAATCGCCTAAGTGCAAAATTCGAGACCGCCCGTGCTTCGTTTAGCGCGCTTGGTCCGGATTCGAGTGAGGAACAGCGCCTTGCCGCCATGAAGATTCTCAAGGACTTCGAGCATGTGATGAAAAGCGCTCAGCATGAGTCGAATGAGCTTCATGAGCAGTATGAGGAATACCGCCTGCGCGTTGATCTTCTTAATGAACGCTATCATCGTCCGACGGTGCTCAGGCGGCCTCATGAGATTGAGGATTTGTACGCTGCCGTGGATGCCGCAGACGCCGCGCTTGCTTCGGCGGCTAAAGACGAATACATCGAGCGCTGCGTTAACGAGGTTATGGCCGAACACGGGGCTGACGTTGTCCGTTATGCGGTTATGGATGGGTCTGGCAAGCCATGGCGCCTTATCTTCGACACGAACAAGCGCAAGGCGGTTGCCGTCCTTAAAGGGTCGCACGAACAGCAGCTTGTGATGCGAGTTGTCGAGGCCGATCCATCCGAGTTTTCGGAAGATCCGGTTAATCCCACCGTCATCAAAGATATGAAGGCCCAAGATCAAGCGACGGTCGACAAAGTCGTTCAGGACCAAGTTGAGTTCTGCGATTTTTACCAGCAGTTTAAGGAAGACCTTAAAGAACGCGGCGTTGTTGTCGCATCCGACGCCCCCGGCCATTTTGTTCGACCCGCTGATCCTCAGACCGCCGTCGAGATTCACCCGCACGATTACGTGCCGCCCACACCTTCCGCAGATGCGGAACGTCGTCTGCGTAATCGCCGTCAAGCAAGTCAACTCAAGCAGAGGGAAATGAGGTAAACCATGACATGGGAATGCCCTATCTGTGGTCTTATGAACGATGATGCCCGCGATATGTGCGAGGACTGCGGGACGCCGCGTCCCGCTGGTGCGGTTCCCGCGCCTTCGGCCCCTGCGCCCGCGGTCTCGGCACCCGAGGTGCCAGCCGCCTCAGCGTCCGGCTTTGCCGCCGCGGTCGCTGAGCGTCCGGCTCCCGCCGTCTATCCTGCAACATCATCGATGAGCGGCGTTTCGCGGCCTCAGCGTCCCGCACCCCAGCAGGCACATCAGGCTGCTCCTGCTCCCACGCCGCAGCCTACCCCCATGCCCGTTCCGCAACCTGCTCCGGTTCCTGCGCCGCAGCCGACGCCTGCGCCGATGCCACGGCCGACGCCTGCGCCAATGCCGCAGCCCGCGCCGCAACCCATGGCGAATGCTGCAGCTACTCCCGCGGCTCCCGCGCTTACGCTTGCCGATCCAGTTATGGGTGAGCAGCTTCGCCTCACGGACACTGCCGTGCTTGGACGCAATGCGTTTCCTTCTATGGCTTCGAACTTTGCCATGTCCCGGCAGCATGCCAGCGTTCGTTTTGAGCGGGGCACATGGATGGTTGCCGATGAGGGGTCCAATAACGGAACGGCTCTTATGCGTGGCGGCCAAATCCTCAACTTGGTTCCCGGCGTGGCCCAGCCGATTCATACCGGCGATACGCTACTCATTCCGGCTGCGTCTGGCGAGTTTGCCCAATTGCGTCTGACGGTTACTGTGGAGGAACCGCCTGCGGCGCAACCCGTGCAGGCCCAGGCTTGGTCTGCGCCTCAGCCCGCGTCTGCTGCGGCACCGGTTGTTTCTGCTGCTGGTGAGTCTGCGGGTGTCGAGGGCTGGTTTGTCGAGTGCCCCGAGTGCGGTCGTTTGCATCTCGTTGCTGATGAGCGCGCAAAGGTTGGGGATGGCTGTGAGGAATGCGGTTGCTCGCTTGCGCGTACCTCGGCCGTGTACCGTACACTCGATCCGGGCGAGGATTACGCCGATGTTCGTTAGCCATGTGCTTGCCCCCGTCGTCTCGCTGGGTCCGGGAGAACGTATTGTTGTCTGGACCGCTGGTTGTTCAAAGCGTTGTGCCGGATGTATTTCGCCCCAATGGCGCAACCAGCTGTCCGAGCAGGATGTCGATGTTGATGAGCTTGCGCAGATGTTGCTCGGTGCTGCACGCGAGCACGGCGTACATCGGCTGACGGTTTCGGGTGGAGATCCGCTCGAGCAGGCATCAGAGCTCGTGAAGCTACTGGCAACGATCCGCTGCGCTTACGATGACATTCTCGTTTACACCGGATTTACGCTCGAAGAGTTGCCGCAGGTGATCGGTGCGGATACGTGGGAGACGCTTAAGTCTCTTATCGATGTGCTGATTGACGGTCCGTACGTAGACGAGCTCAACGTGTCCGATTGTGCGCTGCGCGGCTCGACTAACCAGCGCGTAATCTACCTGAGCGACCGCCCACACGATGATTACGACCAGTATCTTCAACAGCCTCGTCAGCTTCAAAACTATGTCCAGGACGGCACGGTTATCACCGTTGGTATTGCCGACCGTTACCACCATGATTTTTCTGCCAAGGAGGTATAACACATGGCAACTGATTTCGAGCGTCAATCCTGGCAGCGCGAGATGCTCAACTTTAAAGGAGTGAAGAGCCTCTTTATCCTTGAGGGCAACGTGAACGACAAGTATCCCGATGTGGTCGACGGCGGGCTCCAGTTTTCGGAGCTTGCCGAGGTCGTGCGCGGCCTTTTTGAAGACGCCAATGGCTCAGTTGAGTACAACGTGGCATATTTCGATCCCATCCAGCTGTTTTCGAGCAGCATGGGCAACGTCGATTGCAAGCGCCTGGTGTCGCTGGCTCATGACGAGGCTTCCAAGAACGACGACCGCATGATGGAGGCGAACGCCTGCATCGCCGATGGTCGCCAAGCATATGCCACCGAGCAGTCGAGCCTGCCATCATACGGCGAGGTTATCCGCTCTATGTTGCGCCTTAAATACAATGACAACCCCGATGGCGGCACCGAGGCCAAGCCGCTTTGTGTGCTCGTCAACATGGCGTCGCGCCTGCTTGCATCTTCGACCGGCCTTATGCCCGACGAGACGCAGTTTTTCCTCAACTTGTACCTTGGCGCCAGCAAAGCACGCCTTATTAACCGCACGGCTGTCAACACGCTCATTCTGGTAACGGATAACGTGCGCAACCTGCCCGTGTGGTTTATCGAGGAGAACCCCTTCTTGCGCACCATCACGCTGCCGCATCCCGACCGCGACATGCGCGAAGCCTATATTCAGAGTAAGTTTGGCTTTGGTGAGGCGCTGTCCGATTCCGATGACCGCGCGGTGCGTCGCTTTATCGATACCACCGACGGCATGAGCGTTAAGGAGCTCGAGGGCCTGCAGCGCATGTATCAGCGCGATATGCAAAACCCCGAGGCTTCCATCGAGGCCATCCTTCCCAAGCTCGTCGATGTATATAAGTACGGTTTTCGCGAGAACAAATGGCAGCAGATGTTCGAGAAGCTCGAAGAGGATCCCGAGGCAAAGATTAAGCGCCGCGTGAAGGGCCAGGACGAGGCCGTCGAGAAGGCCGTCACCGTGCTCAAGCGCTCCGTCATGGGCCTTTCGGGTGCCACCCATTCGTCTGGTTCCAAGCCCAAAGGCGTCCTGTTTTTGAGCGGTCCCACCGGTACCGGTAAGACTGAGATCGTTAAGGCCATTACGGAGCTCCTCTTTGGCGATGAGCGCAGCATGCTGCGTTTTGATATGTCCGAGTACGGTGCCGAGAACTCCGATCAAAAGCTCTTTGGCGCTCCTCCGGGATACGTGGGCTATGCCGAGGGCGGTCAGCTTACTAATGCCGTCAAGGCCAATCCGTTCTCGGTGGTTCTTTTCGATGAGATCGAGAAGGCCGCACCGAGCATTATGGACAAGTTCCTGCAGATCCTCGAAGATGGCCGCCTGACCGATGGCCAGGGTAATACCGTGTACTTCTCTGAGACGGTCATCTTCTTTACGAGCAACATCGGCTTTTCCAAGATTGAGATCGATGCGCAGGGCAACGAAGTTCGTAATACCATCGCGCCCAACACGCCCTATGACGAGATTTGCGAGCGCGTGCGCACCGAGATGGATCGCGAGTTTAAGCCCGAGTTCTTGGGTCGTATCGACGACAACGTGGTGATCTTCAACTTTATCGATGACGCCGTGGCACTTCAGATCCTCAATTCCAAGATCGATGCCGTTAACCGCAACGTGCATAAGGCACAGCCCGATATTACGGTTGAGGCGACCGATGCCGCCCGCGAGCTGCTGCACTCCATTGCCATGACGGACGCCGTCAAGGCCAAGGGCGGCCGCGGCATTGGCAACTTGGTGGAGAGCGGTTACCTTAACGGACTTTCCGATTTTCTGTTTGAACACCGCGCCTAGGGGCGCGGTCGCCCCGGTATGGTGGCACGCGCCGTGCCGCAGGGCGAGGGCGATGATGCGCATATCGCATTTGAGCTCGTGCCCGGATCGATGGGAGGCGATTGGCGATGACGAAGTTTATCGCTGCAGCAAAAACCCAAGCGGGAACCAATCACCCCGTCAACGAGGACCGTTTGCTTCTTGACGGTAATGTCCTTTGCTATGGCCTGGTAGGCGATTGCGAGCGCGAGATGGGCTGCATGGCAGTCTTTGACGGCGTGAGCGAAGGCGGGCACGGAGCGGCCGCCTCGACGCTTGCTACTCAGGCGTTTGCGCAGGCCGTGCGCGTCTTTGATACCGATGCTGTCAACGCGTTACAGGAGCGCCTACGCATGGCGGGCGAGCGAGCCGAGAACGATGTTGAGACGTATGCGGCTCGCTATGGACTGTCTGTTGCCGCATCCACGGTTGCCGGCCTCGTGGTTGCTCCTGACGGGCACGGTGCTGTTTTTAATGCCGGCGATTCTCGCGTGTACCGACTGCGCGGCGGTGTGCTTGCCGTGCTTAGCTGTGACCATACGCCTGAGCGGCGCGTGGGCGGCGTTGGCGCTGAATACAGGGATGATGCCGTTTCGCATTGTATTGAGCTCGCGATTGGACTCAATCAGGGCGGTCGCAATCTTGAGGTCAAGACGACCGTGATGCTTCCGGGCGATCGCTATCTGATCTGTTCCGATGGTATCGATGGGCAGATTGCACAGGAACGTTTGCAGCAGATGCTTGCGAGCGATTCGACATGTGCGCAGTTGTGCGAAGAGCTGTATGCCGAGGCTCGGGTGAACGGCTCGACGGACGATGCAACGCTGATTGTAATTGAGGTGGGGGAGTAGCCATGTCTGATGAGACGATTACGGTACACCGAGATGGTGGCAATGGCAATGATGAGACCGTAACGGTGCGCCGCGGGAATGCGCCCGTAGAGGGAGAGACGGTTACCGTGAACCGTGGTGGCCAGACTTCTGCGCCTGGAGAGACCGTGACGGTACGTCGAGCCGACGCTCCGGCATCTGGCGAAACGGTCACCGTCCGCCGCGATGCTGCGCCATTGACAAACGAAACCGTAACGGTGCATCGCCCGATGACTGAATCGAATGGTGAAACAGTAACGGTTGCGAGGCCGTCTGGCGGTGCTTCCGCCGACGACAATACCGTTACTGTTTCACGCCCTGGTACTTCTGCGGCAGGCGAAACTGTCACGGTGCCGCGCGCTGCGAGCCCCGACGGCCAGACGGTAACTGTCTCGCGCGGCGCCACGGCCAGTCCCAACGGTGAAACGGTGACCGTTTCTCGTGGGGGCGCACATGCTGCCGCTGCATCTGCTTCGCCTTTTGTTGCAGAGGATACGACGGTTGTCTCGAATGACGGGCAGCAGTTTATTATTCATTTGGGACAGGTCATTGGCCACGGCGGTCAATCTAGCATTGTT
>CABUUG010000113.1 GCA_902494605.1 uncultured Collinsella sp. | reverse complement strand
GTACCGTGAACATGGCCGTCGATTTCGGCGGCGTCAAGATGCAAAACCCCATCAACACCGCAGCCGGTACCTTTGGCTACGGCTGGCAGTTCCAGAACTTCTTTGATGTTTCCCAACTGGGCGCCATCACCACCAAGGGTTGCGCTGCCGAGCCCTGGCCCGGCAATCCCGCGCCCCGCATGGCCGAGATTCCCGGCGGTATGATCAACTCCGTGGGCCTTCAGAACCCCGGCGTGGCCGCCTTTGCTCGCGAGTCCGGTCCGTGGCTCGAGCAGCTCTCCAAGGACGGCTGCCAGGTCATCTGTCAGGTTGCCGGCCACTCCGTTGACGAGTTTGTCCGCGCGCTCGAGATGTATGCCGAGCTGTGCCCCTGGGCTGCCGGCTACGAGATCAACGTGAGCTGCCCCAATATCGCCGCCGGCGGTGCCGCCATGGGCTCTACGCCCGAGGGCGCCTCATCCGTTATGGCTGCCTGCCGCAAGGTGACCGATAAGCCGCTGTTCGTGAAGATGGCGCCGGTCAACGTCGCCGAGATCGCCAAGGCCCTCGAGGCTGCCGGCGCCGACGGCCTTTCGGTCATCAACTCCATTCAGGGCATGGCCATCGACGTCCATACCCGCAAGTCCCGCGTGGCCAAGCCCAAGGGCGGCCTTTCGGGCCCGCTGTGCCACCACATCGCCGTGCGCATGGTCTGGGAGGTTGCCCAGGCCGTCGATATCCCCATCAACGGTGTCGGCGGTGTCATGACCGGTGAGGATGCGGCTGAGTTTATCCTGGCCGGTGCCACCTGCGTGTCGGTCGGCATGGCCAACTTCGTCGATCCGTGCGCTTCGCTCAAGATCGCGCATGAGCTCGAGGCCTGGGCCGAGTCCCAGGGCGTAAAGGACATCAACGAGCTGGTAGGTGCTTTCGAATGCTAGAGACCGATGCCCGCGACCGCGTAATCGTCGCTCTCGACTGCGACCGCGAGCGTGCGCTCGAGCTCGCCCACGAGCTTTCGGGCCATGCCGCCTGGCTCAAGGTTGGCATGACGCTCTATTACGCTGAGGGCCCCGAGATCGTCAAGACCTTTAAGGACCTGGGCTTTAAGGTCTTCCTTGACCTTAAGTTCCATGATATTCCGCATCAGGTTCGCGGTGCCGCCCGTTCGGCCTCGCTTGCCGGTGCCGACCTGCTTTCGGTCCACGGCTTGGGTTCGGGCGCCATGCTCGCTGCCTGCCGCGAGGGTGCCGAGGAGGCGCGCGAGGACCGCGCCAAGCTCGTCGCCATCACCGTGCTCACGAGCATGAATCAGGATGCCTTGAGCGAGATCGGCGTCGAGTCGCCCGTGGCCGAGGAGGCCGCCCGCCTGGCAAAGCTCGCTCAGGCCAACGGCATCGATGGCATCGTGTGCTCGCCGATGGAGGCTCACGACATGCGTGAGCTGCTGGGCCCTGATGCCCTGATCGTGACTCCGGGTGTGCGTCCGGTGGGTGCCGCCTTAGGTGACCAGTCCCGCGTGGCGACGCCTTCCCAGGCTATCGAGCGGGGCGCAAGCCACATTGTGGTGGGCCGTCCCATCACCGGCGCCGACGATCCGGTTGCCGCCTTTGACGCTATTGTCGCTGAGCTGGTCGAAAACGTCGCCTAAAAGATTCCCCTAAGTCACCACTTTTGGGTCTCATTAGCACAAAATAGCCCCTGTGCCTGCGTAAACTTTCCCATCCTTTGTGTGGAATCGCAGGTCAGGGGCTTAACTTTGGGCGCAGTATATTGCACTTTTTGCGGGTATCGTCTAACCTATGGAGCCGCGATTGGGCATTTTGTACGTTCTACGTGCTAAAATGCCAATTATTGAATCAGATATAACCCAACTTTTTGGAGGTACGAATGGCACTCCCTCAGCTTACCGATGAGCAGCGCAAGCAGGCTCTTGAGAAGGCTGCTGCCGCACGTCACGCCCGCGCTGAGCTTCGCGAGCAGATCAAGAAGGGCGAGAAGTCCCTCGAGTCCGTGCTCAACTCCGATGACCCCATCGCTTCCCGCATGAAGGTTTCCACCCTCATCGAGTCTCTCCCTGGTTATGGCAAGGCCAAGGCCGCCAAGATCATGGAGGAGCTCGGTATCTCCGCTACCCGTCGCGTCCAGGGCCTCGGCGTCCGTCAGCGCGAGCAGCTCCTCGAGCAGCTGACCAAATAAGTGAGCGCTCAGGATTCCAAGCTCTTTGTGATTTCTGGACCGTCAGGCGCAGGCAAGGGTACGCTCGTCACTCGTGTGCGCGAGCGCCGCTCGAACCTGGGCCTGACGGTTTCGGCTACCACGCGAGCACCACGCAAAGGTGAGGTCGACGGCGTCAACTACTTTTTTCTGACGCGTGAGGAGTTCGACCGCCGCGTGGCAAACGGTGAGTTTGTTGAGTGGGCCGAGGTCCACGGTAACTGCTACGGCACGTTGGTGAGCGAGGTCACATCCAAGCTCGCCTCGGGCGCGTCTCTGATTCTGGAGATCGATGTCCAGGGTGCCCTGCAGGTGAAGGAGCGTTTCCCCGAGGCCGTGCTGATCTTTATCAAGCCGCCTTCGCTCGAGGTGCTTCGCGAGCGTCTAGTCGGTCGCGGTACCGAGACGCCCGAGACGATTGAGCTGCGTATGGCAAACGCCGCCGATGAGCTTGCCCTTGCCGACCGCTACGACGACGTCGTGGTTAATGACGATCTCGACCGCGCGACCGATGAGCTCGTTCGCGTTCTCGATATGCATGAAAGGATCTGAGGTCCGTGTCCGTTGTAAAGCCTTGCATTGACGATCTTCTGGAGAAGACCGATCACAACCGCTTCCTGCTTGCTTCGCTTGCCTCCAAGCGCGCCTGCGACATTAACAGCATGCTGCGTGGCCAGCACAACCGCGTGCTTGCCGTCCAGGATGTCGATGACATCACCATCGGGCTTTCCGGTGCCGATACCATCTCGATGGCTATGGACGAGATTGTCGACGGCGACATCTCTTACGACGAGGCCCGTTACGAGAAGGCGCTCGGCCACAAGGTTGCTGAAGCCTAAATGGCGGCTCGCGTCTGCCTGGTCCACTATCACGAGGTTGGACTGAAGGGTAAGAACCGCGCACATTTTGAGCATATCCTCATGGATAACATCAAGGCGGCCTTGGCCGCCTTTTCCGTGAATGCCGTGTCTCGAATTTCCGGTTATATCCTCGTGACCTTTAACGAGCATCAGGCCGACGATGCGGCGCGTGTCATTCGCACCGTTCCCGGCGTTGCTCGCGTGTCTTTGGCGTATCACACCAATCGCGACCCTCAGGAGTACTGTGCCGCCGCCGTCAAGGCGCTGCGCGAGTTTGGTTCCTTCGATTCGTTTAAGGTGCATGCCAAGCGCTCCAATACCGACTATGAGCTCACCTCGATTGACATCAATCGTCAGGTGGGCGAGGTGCTGTGTGAGGCCTTCCCCGATAAAAAGGTTCAAATGCACGACCCCGATGCCATGGTGCACGTACTGGTGGTTCAGGGTAGCGTTTATGTGTACGCGCGCTCCGAGCGCGGCGTGGGCGGTCTGCCGGTGGGTTCTGCCGGCAAGGTCGTGACGCTGCTGTCGTCGGGTATCGATTCTCCGGTGGCGACTTGGATGCTCGCGCGTCGCGGTGCGGTGTGCGTGCCGGTACATTTCTCCGGTCGTCCGCAGACGCCCGATACGAGCGAGTATTTGGTGCAGGACATCATCCGTGCGCTTGAGCCGGGTGTCCAGATCGGCCGCCTGTACGTGGTGCCGTTTGGCGACTGCCAGCGTGAGATTTCGGTCACCTGTCCCAGCAACCTGCGCGTGATCATGTATCGCCGCATTATGTATTCGGTTGCCGAGCGCATTGCACACATCGAGGGCGCCAAGGCCATCGTTACGGGTGAATCGCTTGGGCAGGTTGCCTCCCAAACGCTTGAGAACATCATGGCCGTCAACGAGGCCGTGAAGATCCCCGTGTTCCGTCCTCTCATCGGTTCGGACAAGCAGGAGATCATCGCGCGCGCCGAGGAGATCGGTACGTTCGATATCTCGACTGAGGCCGCTCCCGACTGCTGCACGCTGTTTATGCCGCGCCGTCCCGAGACGCACGCTAAACTTGATGCCGTGCATGAGGCCTGGGAGTTGTTCGATCACGAGGAGATGATCGAGCGCCTGCTCAAGCAGACCGAGTACATCGACTTCGAGAGCAACACGTATAAGGCCCCTAAGACCTTAAAACGTAAACATTCGGAGCTTGCTCCGCGTGAGATTTACCAAGATCACGAGTAATTTTGTGCATAGACCGACGATGCGTCTGCATCGTCGGTCTTTTGCTATCTGGGCATTTTGCGGCTAAGTGTTCATTTGCTGACGTGTGCCTGAATAAATGGACATTATTTCGCAAGGTTTTGGTCGGCTTTTGGTTTGACCGCGAAAACCGGTTTTGGAGAATGGCTGTTGCAGGGCTCTTTTCCTGACACGATGTTGTTGGGAGGTTTTGCTATGGCGCAGCGCGAACAACACGAACGGGTCAAACGGATGGACCGCTTGGCGGACAAGCTGCTCGGTCATAAGGCAGTGGTGATGGCGATACTGGTCGTCATTGCGATGGCGAGTGGACTGGCGATGGCGAACCTTGGCGGCGGTGCCGGCAGTGTGTCGTTTGAGCACACTGATGGTTCGGGTTCGTTAGTGGAGCCGGGATCCGGCGATGCCTCGAGCGGAAAGACATCCGAAGGCTCTTCGCCTAAGGCGTCTGCCGCGGCAGAGGTTTATGTCGATGTTGATGGCGCCGTTGTGTCGCCCGGTGTATATCGTCTCAAGGACGGCGCGCGGGTGGCTCAGGCGATTGATGCCGCCGGCGGGCTGGCGCCCGAGGCAGACGTTACGGGGCTCAATCGGGCATCTAAGGTCGTCGATGGACAGAAGATTCACGTTCCAACGGTAGGGGAGCAGCAGGCGTCCATTGCGGAAGCTGGTGTTGATGGTGGGGCTTCCGCATCATCGGGCGTGAGTGGCGCAACAGGCCTAGTAAATATCAATACGGCAAGCGCGGCAGAGCTGCAGACGCTCTCTGGCATCGGTCCCTCCATGGCCCAGTCGATTATCGATGAGCGGACAAAGAACGGTGCTTTTGCCTCGGTTGACGATCTGATGCGTGTGTCGGGAATCGGCGAGAAGAAGCTTGCCAAAATCAAAGATTCCATCTGCGTATGAGTGCGACCGAGCGCGAGCATGTGATGCCTCCGCGGCCTCTGATGCCGTGGACGATGGCCCTGTGTGCCGGCATGTGCATGAGCTGCGCCTTGGTGCTCAACGTGGCCGCCGATGCGCTGCTGTGGGAGCGGGCTTCGGCGGTCGGGCCGCTATGGGCCATTCCCGTTACGGCGGCGGTATTCGTTGTGCTGGCTCAATCTTGTGCGCGGCTTGCCCCTTGGAAGCGGTGGCTGTATGCCGCGTCCGTCGGTCTCGTGGCGGGAGCGGTCGTCTCGGCGTGGTGGGCTGTGGGCGTGCTAAGCGCCTCGAAGGCGCTCGACGGTCGAGCGGCAAGCAGCCTTGAGTTTGTCGTGCAGGGTGACCCATCCATAAACGACGACGTGTATTCCTATACCTGCGAGGCACGCGCGGACGGTAAGAACTTGGCAATGGTTCGCCTATCGTGCGACCTCGAGCTCAAGGTCGGGGCGCACGTGCATGTTATCGGTCGCGTTTCACGTTTTGAGAACGATGCGTATGGACGATCGCGCGTGCTCCGAGGCGAGGTGCGCAAGGTTAAAGCCGTTCGGATTGTGTCGGTCGATGAGGGCTCTCCGGGGCCGCTGCTTCGGCTGCGAAATGGGCTGCTTGCGTCCATCGCGGCTGCGACCGACCCGGCGCGTGCGCTCATAGCCGGTGTCGTCTGCGGTCGTTCGGCCGAGCTGCGTGCCCAGCCGGCGGGCGATTGGTTTTCGGTAACGGGCACCGCACATCTTATCGCCGTTTCGGGCAGCCATCTTGCCATCGTGGGGTTTGTGATTGAGAGCGCCCTGCAAAAGACGCGTCTCTCTCGTGGGCTGCAGCGGGGACTGTTGGTGCTGGCCCTCGCTGCCTATGCCGTCTTTACGGGCGCCTC
>CABUUG010000112.1 GCA_902494605.1 uncultured Collinsella sp. | reverse complement strand
GCCCTGGCGACCGACGAAGGCGTGGACTTTGTCCTGGCGATTGGCGATGCCGATACTGCCGGCTTTGCGCGTGAGCTCGCGCGTCGCATGGCGGCGCTCGATGCCGTCGAAGACGGTTTTGTCCCTTATGGATGCATTCTCTCGGAGGGCAAGGTGCCTGCTGTCGTGGGCACCGGTGAGGTTCCCGTTTTTGCCATTATCGCGCCCGAACTGCTGGAGGGCATCGGGTCTCCTCTGCGTGAGTTACTCGGTAGCGTCTGCGCCGCGGCCTAATATTTGCCATAAAAGGACGGGTTATTTTTGGTTGGTAAAGCGTTTGACCTGCCAAAATAAGCCTGTCCCTTTTTAATCGGTTGCCGTTTGGGGGCCGATTGGCAACGCTCGCTGATTATAGTATTGACCTGCGCTAGAATAGTGGCATCTGAATGTCCGGGCGCATGGAGGCGTGCGCCCGTATGCTGAGGAGGACTCTATGGCAACTGTTGCCGCACCTATCGATGCTACGTCGACTGCCGCTTGGAAGGCACTCGAGGCTCATCAGGAGAAGCTCGAGGCCGAGGGTATCGACCTCAAGGCCTGGTTCGCCGCCGATGCCGAGCGCGTGAACAAGCTGAGCTTTGACGCCGGTGACCTGCACTTCGATCTGTCGAAGAACCTGGTGACCGATGAGACCGTCAAGCTGCTGTGCGATCTTGCCCGCGAGGTGAAGCTCGAGGAGCGCCGCGACGCCATGTTCTCCGGCGAGCACATCAACACCACCGAGGACCGCGCTGTCCTGCACACCGCGCTGCGCCGCCCGGCAAGCGAGAAGGGCCAGCTCATCGTCGACGGCCAGGACGTCGTCGCCGACGTGCACGAGGTCCTGGACCGCATGTATGCCTTCGCCGAGCGCGTGCGCTCCGGTGAGTGGAAGGGTGTTACCGGCAAAAAGATCGAGCACCTGGTGTCCATCGGCATCGGCGGCTCCGATTTGGGCCCGGTCATGGCTTACGAGGCTCTGCGTCCCTATGCCGACGCCGGTATCGACTGCCGCTACATCTCCAACATCGACCCCAACGACCAGGCCGAGAAGCTCAAGGGCTTGGATCCCGAGACCACGCTCGTGATCATCGTCTCCAAGACCTTCACCACGCTCGAGACCCTCACCAACGCCCGCGAGGTCAAGACCTGGATGCTCGAGCAGCTCAAGGCTCAGGGCGCCATCGACGGCTCCGATGAGCAGAACGCCGAGGCCGTGGCAAAGCATTTTGTCGCCGTCTCCACTGCACTCGAGAAGGTCGAGGCCTTCGGCATCGACCCTGCCAACGCCTTCGGCTTCTGGAACTGGGTCGGTGGCCGCTACTCCGTCGACTCCGCCGTGGGGCTGTCGCTGATCGTCGTGCTCGGCCCCGAGCGTTTCCAGCAGTTCCTCGAGGGCTTCCACGCCATCGACGAGTACTTCTGCAACACCCCGCTCGAGAACAACGCCGTCGCGCTGATGGGCCTGCTCAATGTCTGGTACGTCAACTTCTTCGGTTCCAAGAGCCACGCCGTGCTGCCGTACTGCCAGTATCTGCACCGCTTCCCGGCCTACCTGCAGCAGCGCACCATGGAGTCCTATGGCAAGCATGCCCGTCGGGACGGCAGCGCCGTGACCTCCGACACCGGTGAGATCTTCTGGGGCGAGCCCGGCACCAACGGCCAGCATGCCTTCTACCAGCTGCTGCACCAGGGCACCGTGGTGGTTCCGGCCGATTTCATCGCCTTTGCCAATACCGCCAACCCTGCGACCGATAGCGGCCAGGACGTGCATGAGCTGTTCCTGGGCAACTTCCTGGCCCAGACCAAGGCGCTCGCCTTTGGCAAGACGGCCGACGAGGTTCGTGCCGAGGGCACGCCCGAGCAGATCGTCCCGGCCCGTTGCTTTGAGGGCAATCGCCCGACGACCTCGATCTTCGGCGACACGTTGACTCCGTTTGCGCTCGGCGAGCTCATCGCCCTGTACGAGCACATCGTATTTGTCGAGGGCACGGTCTGGGGCATCGACTCCTACGACCAGTGGGGCGTCGAGCTGGGCAAGCAGCTTGCCAAGCAGATTACCCCTGCCTTCCACGACGACGCCGCCAAGGCCGAGCAGGACGCTTCGACTCAGGCGCTCATCGAGTTCTACCGCGCTCACCGTAAGTAGTCGCTGCTGTTAACGCATCGCGTCTTATAGTCAGGGGCCCGTATCCTATCGGATGCGGGCCCCTTTGCTTTGCCGTGGTCCCGGGGCGCACGGCCTTTGTGGAACATCGCCGGGGCGCCGCGCGCTGCGAGAACCCTGCGCTTAGATCTTGGCCTCCGCATGGCCTCGCTGCGCCTCGGGCAGCTCCCCGTAGAGCGGATGGTCTTCGAGCCTAAAGCGCTCGACCTGTTCGGGAGTGCGACCGCGTACAAAGAGCCACGAGCGATCAATCGGCGTCGCCATGAGTGTGCTGGGCAGCGCGTCGGCGCGGTCGGAAAACACCCGGGCACTCTCGGGATCCTGGAACGCCAGCACCAGATGCGTGTCGCAGTTGCCCATGATGGAGCGTGCGCGTGCCTCGCCATAGAGCGCATCGAGCTGGTTGGTCGACTGCAGCAGCAGCGTTGCCCAGATGTTGCGGCTTCGGATAATCGAGAGCACGTTGTCGATCTGGGGGATCTGCAGATTTGCGAAGTCATCGAGCATAAAGCGCACGGGCACGGGCAGGCTGCCGTCGGGCTGCCTATCGGCCTCACGAATGAGGCCCATAAACGCCTGCGAAATAAAGAGGCCGGTCATCGGATCGAGATTGCGGTCAATATCGCTCACGGTTACAAACAGGGCGCAGGGGGTGTGTCCCATGGAAGCGAAGTCCACCTGATGGCACTCACGATAGAGCTGTGCCGCACCGTCGAATCCCAGACACATGACCTTTTCGGCAAGGATGCCGACGATGCTCGCGTGCATGCGCTCGGCATTTTGCGTAATGGCGTAGCGCCGCCATAGCGAGAGGGCTTAGCTTTGGGGGTCGGTCGTGATCAGGTCGTCAAACAATCGACCCGTGGCACCGTCCTGCAGGTGCTCGATCAGCTTGATGACCGAGCTGATCGTCTGCTCGTCGGCGGGTAGCTGTTCGGTGACGTAGGCGATAAGACACGACAGCAGGTTTGCCGCCGCATGATCCCAAAAAGGCTGGTTGTTGTCCTCGATGGGGCAGATGGCCTTTGCCACCGAGAGGATGTCCTGCTGGTTGGGCCTGCCGTCCGCCTTGCGGCGAATGTGCCTCAGGGGGTTGTAGCCGCAGCGCTCGATGCCGGGCGCAAGGGCCGGGACGGTGTTGAGGTCGGCGAAGTTGAGACATTGCACGCGGTAGCCGTGGGCTGCCAGCACGGGTCCCACTTCGCGACAGAGCGTGCCTTTGGTGTCGAGCACGATGTAGCTTGCGTTCATTTGCAGCAGGTTGGGCTTGAGGACGTTTCGGGTCTTGCCGGCTCCCGAGGGGCCGATCACAAGTGCGTTGTTGTTGAGTCCCGTTTGGCGGGTGTCGCAGGAAAGCGTTCGATCCTTGGCGAGGATAGTGGACGATACGGACTCAGATGCGGCGAGGCGGCTGGTGAGGTTAGACATGGGCGACCTCCTTGGTGGTCGAGAGGATTTCGTGGGCAAAGCCGAGCTCGACGGCGCGCTCGGCCGAAAGGTAGGTGTCTTTTGCAGTGAGGGACTGGATGCGCTTGGGCGTGAGGCCGCTGCGGTCCGAGAGGATTTGCGTGAGGGTCTTGCGGGTCTGCATGAGACGCCGGCTGGTTTCCTGCAGCGCAAGTGCCGAGCCGCCTGCCCCCTGGGGGATCAGCGGGTCGTGAATCATGAGCTCTGCATGGGGCGCCATACGGCGATCGTCGCCGCCCATAAAGATCACGGCGCCCATGGACGCGGCGAATTCCAGGCAGACGGTGCGGATGAGGCACGATGCGAGGCGCATGGCGTCATAGATCGCAAGACCCGATCGCACGCTTCCGCCGGCGCTGGCGACAAATATGGTGATGGGGCGGCTGGGGTCGGTGGCATCGAGCAGGCGGATCTGCTGGCATAGGTCGTGGGCCATCGGGGTTTCGATGTTTCCCATGACGGAGAGCTCGCGACGGGCAAGCATCTCATCGTAAATGCTGGTGAGCGTGATACCTCGGGCGGATTCACGCATGGTGAGGGGGCTGATGATGGGGGAATGATTGGTGTCCATGAGGACTCCTTTCTGTTGGTTGTGTTGTGGAATAGGATTGTTGCCCGCGGAGGGGCTGGCGGGCTACAGGGTTCGTCCGAGCCTGAGATCGAGCTCGGTTGTGGGGCAGGCTGCCTGTTCGTGCGGCTCGCAAGCGCCAAGGGCTCCAAAGCGATGGAGCGTTGCGACGGGCGTGGTGTAGGCGAGCCGCAGCTGATGCTCGGCAGGGGCACATCCGTCATTTTTGTAATGAGCCGCGTAGTACTGCGCGATGCTGGCGTTCATCTCGCTGCCATTGCGATGGCGCTCAAACTGGCGTCTGCAGGTCTCGATGATCTTTGCTACCGACTTGGGTGCCGTCGCGGGAACAAGGGCGAGATAGCCCTCAAATAGCTCGTTGATGCTCAGGAGGCACAGCAGGTCGATCAGCGTCCTTATGGCTGCTCCCTCGGCGGAAAAGTGCGCGGTCATGCGGTTATATCGGTTGCGGTCGACGATGGCCGCATGGGGTCTTGGAGTTTTCTGCCCCGTGGTCCCGGGCTTTTGCCGCGCCTGTGTATTGAGCTCGACGTTGCAGCGCTTGAGGCCGTCCAACGGAAGGAACAGTGCGGTGCGCAGGGTGTTCCGCTTGCTTTCGAGTTCATGACGCTCGTCGGGTTCCCATTCGAGCTTGAGTTTCGTGTCGAGCGCCGTAAGCATATGGGCTAGGCAGCCTACGGTAAGGACGCACGAATCGTTGTCGCGTTTTGGGGCATAGGGGTCTGTCAGCTTGCGAATGTCGGGGTCGCCCATGATCTTTGTGCAGCGCTTCAGCAGTTGAGGGTGGTCGGCCAAGATCGTCGCGAGCGGTAGCGACGCGTAGTTCTTGATGGTCGCGGCGGCAAAGGCGGCGTCATATTCGTTTGCATATGCTCGCTCAATTCGGGCATCCAGAATGCTTTTCTTACCGCCGTCTTCAGCGCGGTGGTTTGTCATAGCTTCTCCAATCGGTTGATGTTCGTGCTGTTTGTTGATGTGTTGGTTGTCGTGAGTGATGTGCTTGCCGTGGGTGATGTGCTGACGTTGGGGTGCTATGCGGTTTTCAATGAGCCCGTGAGGCAGTTGCTGCAGGGGTGGGATGGAACGGCCCATGCAAGGCGGAAGGCATCGTGCTCAAAATCGAGACAGCAATGCCCTGGGTGCCTCACATGTGGCAGTTACCTCATTAAGTTGTCATTGCGTTTGGGGTTGTACTTTGCCGATCTTCCTTTTCTTACACGCTAAAACTCAAACTTCATATGCTCGATCTACTTAAAACCGCAACGGCGGTCTTTTATCAACTTATATGTCGGAACGCGTCTTTGCAAGTACTTTTTTGCCTTTGTTTCAAATGGGGTAGTTTTGCAACCGTCATACGCGCGCTGTGCGAACGTGCCCCGGCTCGGATAAGATAGTGCGCGATAAAAACGATGCAAGGAGGCACATATGGCAATTAAAGCCATCGCAATGGATATCGACGGTACGCTTACCAACGATCAGAAGGTGATCAGCCCGCGTACGCGCGAGAAGCTGCTCGCGGCGCAGGAATCGGGTATTAAGCTCATCTTGGCTTCGGGCCGTCCCGCATGGGGGCTACATGCTCTGGCACAGGAGCTCGACCTCCAAAACCATGACGGTCTGCTAGTCGCTTTCAATGGCGCGCATGTGGTCGACGCTCAGACCGATGAGGTCCTTTTTGACCAGGCCATGCCAGCTGACGAACTGCACCGTCTGATTGATCACCTGCAAAACTATGATGTGATCCCCATGATCTCGCTCGGGCGCGACCTGCATGTAGAGGACTCGTATCGCTGCATGATTACACTGCCGGACGGCTCGCAGAAGAATATCGTCAAATACGAGCGCGATGCCTGCGACCTTAAGATCCGCGAG
>CABUUG010000111.1 GCA_902494605.1 uncultured Collinsella sp. | reverse complement strand
GTCCGCCGCACTACATTGGACCGGACGGCCGCCTGGACGACTGCCTGGTCTCCAACGGCTGCAAGATCTACGGCACCGCTCGCCACTCGATCCTTTCGACCGATGTCATCATCGATGAGCGCGCCGTGGTCGAGGACTCCGTGCTGCTGCCGGGTGCGCACGTTAAGAGCGGCGCGCACATCTGCCGCGCTATTTTGGGCGAGAACTCCACGGTCGAAGAGGGCGTGAAGCTCGGCTCTGTCGATACCACCAAGGATACGGCCGTCGTTGGAAATGACGTCGTTATCGGGAAGGGGGAATGATCCGATGATCAATCGCAAGGC
The DNA here is from genome assembly GCA_902494605.1 of uncultured Collinsella sp. Classification (GTDB taxonomy): domain Bacteria; phylum Actinomycetota; class Coriobacteriia; order Coriobacteriales; family Coriobacteriaceae; genus Collinsella. Next base: position 5,860 of record CABUUG010000111.1, on the reverse strand, counting down.
CATCGGTTATATCACCGCTAACTACTCTTCGACTTACGGCAGCGTGCTGCTCAAGGACCGCCCCATCGCGTCCGTTCCGTTCTTGGGCCGCTACCGCCTGATCGACTTCCCGCTGTCCAACATGATGAATGCCGGCATCAAGACCGTCGGCGTCGTCATGCCGGGCAACTACCGCTCGCTGATCGACCACGTGGGCTCGGGCAAGGACTGGGGCCTGGACCGCAAGAAGGGCGGCCTGTTCATGGTCCCCGGCAACGCGTACGGCACCACCAAGGGCGGCATGCGCTTCTTGCTGCGCGACATCATCTCCAACAAGACGCTGTTCCAGCGCTCGGACAAGCCCTATGTCGTGATGATGGGCACCAACATCATCTTTAACATGGACCTCAACACCATCATTGACGCGCACGAGAACTCTGGCGCCCAGATGACCGTGGTGTACTGCAAGGCCACGCGCAACGTCGATGACGAGACCAAGCTGCAAATCAACGAGAACGGCCGTCTGACGGGCGTGAGCGCCGGCGTCGTGTACGGCGACAACGCCTCTATGGACTGCTGCATCGTCAACCGCGAGACGCTGCTCGAGATCATCGACCACTACCAGGCCGCCGACTATCTGGACCTGCTCGAGGCACTCCAGGGCGACTTTGGTAACATCGACGTGTGCAGCTACGAGTACAAGGGCGAGGTTGTGGGCGTGTTTAGCGAGAAGTCGCTGTATCGCCGCAGCATGGACCTGCTCGACCAGACCGTGGCCGACCAGCTCTTTGACCCCGAGCGCCCGATCCTGACCAAGGCTCACGATGTGCCGCCTTCGCGCTATGCGACCGGTAGCCACGCGTGCAACTCGATCATCTCGGCCGGCTGCATCATCAAGGGAACCGTGCGCAACTCGATCCTGTCGCGCGGCGTCGTGGTCGAGGAAGGCGCCTCGGTGACCAACTCGATCATCAACCAGAGCTGCATCATCAAGAGCGGCGCCCGCGTTGAGAACGCCATCCTGGACAAGAACAACGTGGTTCCCACCAACACCGAGCTTCGCGGCACGCCCGAGAACATCCTGGTGCTGGGCAAGGCTCCGTTAACTTCCGATACCACCATCGTACGTTAACGTTGGCACCGCAACATCGCTCGTAACATGTAGAATAGCCGCCCGGTTCGCGCCTGGCGGCTATTCTCGAATAACAACATGGGAGACAATATGGCTGATTCCAGCAAAAAGATGCAGATCGTGTTTGCCTCGGCCGAGTGCGCACCGTTTGTAAAGACCGGTGGCCTGGGCGACGTGGCGGGTTCGCTGCCTGCGGCGCTTGTGCGCGCCGGCGCCGAAGTCATCGTGATGGTACCCAAGTACGCCACCATCAAAGACGAGTACAAGGCGCAGATGGAGCACTTTTCCGACTTTTACGTGAGCCTGGGCTGGCGCAATGAATACTGCGGACTTGAGAAGCTCGAGCACGACGGCGTCACCTATATGTTCATCGACAACGAGCGCTACTTTGCGCGCGACTATCCGTACGGCTTCTTTGACGATGGAGAGCGTTTTGCGTTCTTCTCCAAGGCCATCACCGAGAGCCTGCAGCACCTGCCGGCCGGCTTTGAGTGCGACATCCTGCACTGCAACGACTGGCAGACGGCACTGGCGCCCGTGTTTTTGCGCGAGTTCTACCAGGGCCTGCCGCTGTACGACCGCGTCAAGACCGTGTTCTCGATCCACAACGTGGCGTTCCAGGGCCAGTTTAGCGACACCGTGATGGAGGACATCCTGGGCGTGGCGCATATTCCGGCGGCTGCCTCGCAGCTGCGTTGCGACGCCTGCAGCATCAACTACATGCTGGGCGCCCTACGTTATGCCGACGCCATCACTACGGTGAGCCCCACCTATGCCAACGAGATCCAGACGCCCGAATTTGGCGAGGGCCTGGACGGCGTTCTGCGCGAGCGTTCGTACGCGCTGCAGGGCATTTTGAATGGCATCGACGTCGCGGGCTTTGACCCGGCGACCGACAAGCGCATTGCCGCCAACTACACCGTGGAGGACCGTTCCGGCAAGGCCGTATGCAAGGCCAAGCTGCAGGAAGAGCTGGGGCTCGAGGTTCGCGACGACCGTCCGCTCATGGTGATGGTCACGCGTCTGACGCGCCAGAAAGGCTTGGACCTGGTCATGTACGCACTCGACCGCATCTTGGCCGGCGGCGTGCAGGTGGCGGTGCTGGGCACCGGCGACCGCGACTACGAAGACGGCCTGCGCTATTTCCAGGACAAGTACCCCGGCACCATGGCCGCACGCATCGAGTTCGATCCGGCGCTGTCACAGCGCATGTATGCTGCCGCCGACATGTTCCTAATGCCTTCGAAGTTTGAGCCCTGCGGTCTGTCGCAGATCATCGCCATGCGCTACGGCACCCTGCCCATCGTGCGCGAGACCGGCGGCCTAAAGGACACCGTGATCCCGTACAATGAGTTTACCGGCGAGGGCACGGGCTTCTCGTTTAGTAACTTTAACGGCGACGAGATGGGCGACGCCGTGTTCCGCGCGGCACGCCTGTTCTGGGACAACCGCGAGGCCTGGGATCAGCTGGTCACGCAGGCCATGAGCCAGGACTTTAGCTGGACGCGCTCGGCCGATAAGTATCTGGACCTGTACTTCTTTATGCACCCGGAGATTGAGCGCCCGGCGGCTGTGGAGGCTGCCACGGTCATAGAGGAGCCGGTTGCTGATGAGGCCGAGGTCGAGGAGAAGCCGGTTGAAGCTGACCCGGTTAAAGCCGATCCTGAGGTGAAGCCCGCAGCGAAGCCTGCCGCCAAGAAGACGACGGCTCGCAAGACGACGGCTAAGAAGGCTACGACCACGAAGGCCGCTGCGAGCAAGACCACCGCTGCCAAGGCAACTACTGCCAAGGCATCGACCACGCGCAAGCGCACGACCGCCGCTGCCAAGAAGGCCAACGAGGTCGAGGCTGCTCCCGAGGTAAAGGCCGCCGCCGAGGCTAAGCCTGCGGCAAAGGCTCCGGCCAAGACCGCTGCCAAGAAGACGGCTGCAACCACCAAGAAGGCAACGGCAGCCAAGAAGACCACGGCTACGAAGTCGACGACGGCCAAGGCCGCTACGACGAAGGCCGCCGCGAAGACGGCCCCGAAGGCTACTGCAAAGCCGGCCGCTAAAGTCGAGGAGACGCCCGCTGAGTCTAAGGCTGAGGCAGCTGTCGAGGCAAAGCCGGCCGCCAAGACCACCACGCGCAAACGCGCCGCGACGACGGCCAAGAAGACCACGACCAAGGCTGAAGCTCCCAAGGCAGAGGCTAAGGCCGAGGACAAGCCCGCAGTAAAGGCCGAGCCGACTCCGAAGGCTGCCGAGGTTAAGGCCGCTCCCAAGGCTAAGGCAAAGACCGAGCCCGCCAAGGAGACCCCGGTCTCCCCCGCCGTTTCGGCCGAGGAAAAGGCTCCGACCAAGAAGACCTCCGTCCGCAAGGCAACGGCCGCCCGCAAGCGCCGCTAATCCGGACGATTAAAACTAAATCCTCAACGCAAAAGAGGGCCGGTTTACTACGACAAAATGGCTCCGGCCGACCACGGCGAGTAATCTTCGAAAATTAAGAACGCTTCTACCTGCGGTTTTAATATCACCAAAATGACTGTGGTTGAGATCATTCAATTCGTCGTAGTAAACCGAAGTACTTTTGTTTGGCTACAAATAGTATCGGTATAGACGTTTTTAAATATCGCGATAATTTGCGTGGTAAAACGATTTTCTAGGACAACCGTTCGCCGATGGTAAACGGATGTTGTTTATACAGCCTGCGTACAACAGATATACTTATATTCTGTGCGTAAAGCCCATGGCCCGCAGGCCGTGATTCTATTGAACTGGACCGTATAATGAGATTGATTCACAACAGCCGTCTACCGCAGTTTCGCACTCCGTTTGGCGCTGTGACCACTGGAACTTCCGTTTCGCTCTCGGTGATTTTGGAGGATGCCGACCCCAACCAGGCAACGCTTACCCTGCGTACCTGGGTCGATGAAATCGGTGAGTCTCTGTATCCCATGACGCACGAGGGCGACGGCATATTTACCGTAGAGCTTGAGTGCACCGAGCCCTGTCTTATCTGGTACAGCTTTATCTGCAATATCGAGGGCCAGCCCGAGGTCCGTTTGGGCGCACCGCAGGGTCGCACCGGTGGCGAGGGCGTAACCTACAACTACGCCGAGGTCCCGTCCTTCCAGATTACCGTCTACAAGCACCGCGATGTTCGTCCCGAGTGGTACGAGCGTGGCATGGTCTACCAGATCTTCCCCGACCGCTATGCCCGCGACGAAAACTGGCGCGAGCGCACGCTTACCGAAGTTGAAAAACCGCGCAAAGGAATCCAGCGCCGCATGGTCGAGGACTGGAACGAACCGCCCGAGTACGAGCGTGCCGAAGACGGCTCCATCAAGACCTGGGATTTTTACGGCGGTTCGCTCAAGGGTATCCAAAATGACCTGCCCCGCATTGCCGAGCTAGGCTTTACGGCCATCTACCTCAACCCCATCTTTGAGGCCGCGAGCAACCACCGCTACGACACGGCCGACTACACCAAGATCGACCCGATTCTGGGCACCGAGCAGGACTTTACCGAGCTGTGCGAGGCGGCCGAGAAGCTTGGCATTTCCATCATTCTGGACGGTGTGTTCAACCATACGGGCGACGACTCGATCTACTTTAACCGCTACGGCAATTATCCCGGCGTCGGTGCTTGGCAGAGCGAGGACTCGCCGTGGCGCGATGCATTTTACTTCCATGAGGACGGTTCGTATGACTGCTGGTGGGGCGTGGGCAACATGCCCGCCATCAATGAGAGCTCCGAACTGGTGCGCGAGCGGCTCCTGGGCAAGGACGGCGTGATCCGTAAATGGCTGCGCGCCGGTGCCCATGGCTGGCGACTCGATGTGGCCGACGAGCTTTCCGACGACTTCCTGGCCGAGATCAAAAAGGCCGTGCTCGCCGAGAAGCCCGACGCGCTGCTGCTCGGCGAAGTCTGGGAAGACGCCTCCAACAAGATCAGCTATGGCCACCTGCGCCGCTATCTGCAGGGCTCGGAGCTCGACTCCGCCATGGACTACCCCTTCCGCGACATGGTCATCGGCTTTTTGATGGGCTACAAGAACGCTTACCAGGCAGCCGAGGATATCGAAACCCTGCGCGAGAACTACCCGCGCGAGGCACTGGCCTGCGCGCTCAATCTGCTTTCGAGCCACGACCGTCCGCGTATCATCTCGGTGCTCGGCGGTGGCCCCGACGAGTCGCAGCTGCCCGAGAGCGAGCGCAGCAAATGGCGCCTGGACGATAACTCGATGGGCCTGGCCAAGAGCCGTTTTTGGCTGGCGACGCTCATGCAGATGACCTTCCCGGGTGTACCCTCAATCTATTACGGCGACGAGTACGGCTTGGAGGGCCTTACCGACCCGGGCAACCGCCGCACCCTGCCGACCAAGGACCAACTCCACGACTTCGACACACTGGCCATCGTTAAGAACGCGTCTGCCGTGCGCCGTGCGCTGCCCTTTATGGTCGATGGCGAGATCAAGGCCTTTGCGCTCAACGACGAAGTCTTGGCTTACACCCGCACGGGCAAAGACGGCGAGGCCGCGACGGTTATCATCAACCGCAGCCTGCGCAATTCGCACCGCGTGACGATTCCGGCGCTCGGCGAATGCGCGAGCGACGTGATCAGCGGTCACGAGTGCGAGATCCACAACGGTACCGTCACGCTCGACCTGTACCCGCTGGGCTCTTCGATCATCTATCACCATGCCGAGAAGCGTCTGCAGGAGCCGCTCGATCATGGCGCGGGCGTTGTGTGCCACATCACCTCGG
>CABUUG010000110.1 GCA_902494605.1 uncultured Collinsella sp. | reverse complement strand
CCTGTGGGCGAGCAAGCGGACGACAAACACATCTGTCCAATAATTCGTCTGAAACACAATGAAAAACCGTTTGATGTGAGTTAATATAAACAACGTCGTGAATCTGACTCCTGCCACATGCATGACAGGGGTTAAACACAAAAAAGGAGTCAACTATGGTTTCTGAGAAGGCTACCCTCGTTAATCCTCAGGGTCTGCACATGCGTCCGGCTGGTCTGTTCGCCTCCACCATGGGCAAGTACGCCTGTGACGTGACGGTCGTTACCCCCGAGAAGGAGGTCAACGGCAAGTCCCCGATGGCCCTCATGGCTGCTGGTATCCCCTGCGGCACCGAGGTCGAGGTCAAGTGCGACGGCGCCGACGAGGCCGAGGCTCTGGCTGCTGCCATCGAGCTCATCAAGAGCGGTCTTGGCGAGTAGAACTCAAACGGGTCGCATGTTGAACAACTAAGTTCATATTTGGGGGCGCAGTGACCTGTTGTAAGGTAACTGCGCTCTTTTGTCATGGATATGGCAAAACGCTTTATCACATGACACGGAGAGAGGAATGGGAATGTATCAGGGAGTCAACGCTTCCGAGGGCATCGGTATCGGCACCGTCATGGTCGCCGTCGATCCCGACTTGACGTTTGAGCCGCACGAGGTTGCTGATTCGGCAGCAGAGAAGGAGCGCTATCAGTCCGCTCTTTCGGTCTTCTGCGAGAAGACCCAGGCTCAGGCCGACCACATGAAGGAGACGGTGGGCGAGGCCGAGGCCGAGATCATGAGCGGACACATTGTCCTGGCTCAGGACCCGGGCATGACCGACGCCATCAACGCCGCCATTGACGGCGGTACCTGCGCCGAGCAGGCGCTCATGGACACCTCGACCATGTTCGAGAACATGTTCCTGTCCATGGACGACGAGATGTTCCGTCTGCGCGCGGCCGACATCGCCGACATCCGCACCGGTATTCTGGCCGAGCTGCTGGGCAAGGAGGTCGTCGACCTCTCCGTCCTGCCCGAGAACACCGTCGTTGTCGTGCACGACCTTACGCCGTCCATGACCGCCACGATCGATAAGGCCCACGTTGCCGGTATCGTCACCGAGACCGGCGGCCGCACTTCGCACTCCGCGATCATTGCGCGCGCCCTCGAGATCCCGGCTGTCCTTTCGGTTTCCAACAGCTGCACCGCGCTGCGCAACGGTATGACCGTTGTCGTCGACGGCGGCAAGGGTATCGTCGAGGCCGATCCCGACGAGGAGACGCTCGCTGCCTACACCGCCAAGGCCGAGGCCTTCGCTGCCGAGAAGGCAGCCCTCGAGGCCTTCCGTGGCAAGCCGTCCGTGACTGCCGATGGCATCAAGAAGATCATCGCCTGCAACATCGGTAACCCCGATGACGTGCCCAACGCGCTCGATCACGACGCCGAGGCCATCGGTCTGTTCCGCTCCGAGTTCCTGTTCATGGACTCTTCTGAGCTTCCTTCCGAGGAGGAGCAGTTCAACGCCTACCGTAAGGTCGCCAGCGCGCTCAAGGGTGCTCCGGTCATCATCCGCACGCTCGATGTGGGTGGCGACAAGGAGATTCCGTATCTGCACATGGTCAAGGAAGATAACCCCTTCATGGGCTTCCGCGCCGTGCGTTACTGCCTGGCTAATCCCGACCAGTACAAGGTCCAGCTCCGCGCTCTGTTGCGCGCTAGCGCCTTCGGTGACGTCAAGATCATGATCCCGCTCGTCACCTGTGTCGAGGAGGTCTTGGCTGTCAAGGAGCTCGTTGAGCAGTGCAAGGCCGAGCTGACCGAAGAGGGTCGCAAGTTCAACGAGAACATCGAGGTCGGCAGCATGGTCGAGACGCCCGCCGCTTCGCTGCTCGCAGACCGTCTGGCCGAGGTCGCCGACTTCTTCTCCATCGGCACCAACGACCTGATCGGCTACACCATGTGCGCCGACCGTGGCAACGACACCATCTCCAACCTGTACCAGGTGTACTATCCCGCCGTGCTCCGCTCGCTCAAGAACATCATCGAGAGCGGCGTGAAGGCTGGCATCATGGTCGGTATGTGCGGCGAGGCCGCTGCCGATCCGCTGCTCGAGCCGCTGCTGATCAGCTGGGGCCTGGAGGAGTTCTCGATGAGCGCTCCGTCGATCCTGCGCGCCCGCAAGACCATCAGCCAGTGGACCAAGGGCGAGTGCGACGAGCTCGCCGAGAAGGCACTCGCCTGCAACACCGCCGCCGAGGTCAAGGCACTGCTCGAGTCCGCAGCTCGCTAATTTGGTATCAGAGGTAACCGCGTGGTTGGAATGGGCCGGCCACGCGGCCCTCACATATTCAGGGGGTACTGTAAATGTTCTACACGCTAACCGCTAACCCGGCTGTCGACATGACGGTTTCGAGCTCTCCGCTCGAGCCCGACGAGAACGTCCGCACCGGCTCGGCCAGCTACACGGCTAACGGCAAGGGCCTCGACGTGTCCTTCGCCTTTAAGAAGATGGGAGTCGACACCGTCGCGCTCGGCTTCTTCGCTGGCTTCACGGGCAAGTTCATCGTCGAGGAGGTCATGAACCTGGGTTGCCTCTGCCGCCCGGTCTGGACCGACGGTATCACGCGCATCAACACCTACGTCAACGATGGCCAGCACGAGTACGGCATCCTGAACCCGGGTGCTCCGATCACGCCGCAGCACCAGGAGGAGCTCTACAACATCCTGGATACCGCGGGCGATCTTGAGTGCCTGATCGTCTCCGGCTCCGTGCCTCCCAAAGCTACGCCTGACTTCCTGGCTCAGGTCATGGAGCACGCTCAGGCTCGTGGCGCCGACGTCGTCCTGGACCTGTCCTCCGACAAGCTCAAGGAGCTCGCTCACAAGAAGCCGCTGCTCATCAAGCCGAACCATCACGAGATGAAGGCCATCTTCGGCGTGCCGGTCGACACCGACGACGAGGTTCGTGTTGCCATGAAGATGGCTCACGACGCTGGCGTTCAGAACGTGCTGCTCACCCGTGGTAGCCGCGGCGACGCTTACTTCTCCAACGGCGAGGACATCTGGTACGCCAAGCGTGAGTTCAACATCAAGCTGGTCTCTTCCGTCTGCGCCGGCGACTGCACCCTCGCTGCGTTCCTGCACAAGTGGTACAGGGATCGCGACAACGTCGAGGAGGCCATGAAGCTCGCTATGGCCACCGGCGCCAACGTTGCCGAGTCCGTCGGCATCGGCGACTTCGGTCACGTCGACGAGTACAGCAAGCGCGTTGCTGTCCGCAAACTCGATCGTCAGTAATCGAAACGCGACATATTCGTGCGCATGCGGCGCCCCGGTTTCGGCTGGGGCGCCTTTTTGTTCCGCCACGGGGGAGAGGTGTCCCGCCGTACTTCATCGCTTCCACACCGTTCACCGAGTTGTCCTAGCCTTTTACCGATGCGTGGAATATACTTTCATTAACACGTTACTTCGTGAAAGGAACATTCATGATTTACACGCTCACTGCAAATCCCGCCATTGACTACAACATCGCCTGCGACGGCCTTGCTGCCAACACCGTCACGCGTACTCGCAACGCCGTCTATACGCCCAACGGCAAGGGCCTCAACGTCTCGTTTACGCTTGACCATTACGGTGTCGACACCACGATCCTGGGCTTCTTCGCTGGCTTCTCGGGCGAGTTCATCGTCAAGGGCGCCGAGGCCCTGGGCGTGCCCGTCAAGCCTGTGTGGACCGACGGCATCACGCGCGTCAACGTGTTCCTCAATGCCGGCCCCGACACCGAGTACAACATGGTCAACGCCGGTGCCGCTATCAACGAGGCCAACGAGCAGGAGATGTTTGAGCTTATCGATTCGCTCGATGACATGACCTGCTTGGTCATCAGCGGCTCGCTGCCTCCCAACACTTCCGAGGGCTTCCTGTCCGAGGTCCTGCGCCGCGTCAAGGCCAAGGGGGCCGAGTTCGTCCTCGACATCTCGAGCCATCAGCTGGCGGACCTCATTGCCATGGAGCCGCTGCTGATCAAGCCCAATGACGACGAGCTGCTTGACATCTTTGGCATCAAGGTGAGCGGTGGTGACGACGAGTCCGTCAAGGGCGCTATGGCCGAGCTGCACGCCAAGGGCGCCAAGAACGTGCTGCTGACCCTCGGTGGCGCCGGTGCGTACTTCTCCAACGGCGAGCATATCTGGTTTGCCAACCGCACCTTCGACGTCAAGCTGCTGTCGACGGTGTGCGCCGGCGATTCCTCGCTCGCTGCCTTCCTGTCCGTGTGGCACGACGCCCCCGAGCGCGTCGAGGACGCCCTGCGCCTTTCGATGGCCACTGGCGCCAACGTGGTCGAGTGCCCCGGTCTGGGCGATTTTGCCAAGGTGGACGAATATAAGAAGCACATCGAGGTTCGCCAGGTCTGCTAGTTCCGGCACCTTGTCTGAATAGTTTGATTATTTCGCATCCGTCTTAGACTAGGACGGATGCGTTTTTGTTTATCGGACTTGCGTGTGCAGTGGAGGCTGTTTCTTGCTAGACTTCTTGCAGACGCAATCGATAGCCAATTTGATAGTCGCAGGAGGCCATAGGCATGTGCAATGTTTCGCTCAACGGTACTCAACCGTCCGATGCGTCCCTGCGCGTCCTGCGCGCGCTTGAGGCGGCTGGTCTTGAGGCTTGGTACGTGGGCGGTTGGGTGCGCGACGCCCTTATGGGGTACCCCAGCCACGATGTTGATATGTGCTGTAGCGCCCTGTGGCAGGAGTCCAAAGCGGCGCTCGAGGCCGCCGGCATCGCGGTTGTGGAATCGGGCATTAAATTTGGCGGAATCACGGCTATTTCCGATGGCGAGCGTATCGAGGTCACCACGTACCGTCTGGATGGCTTTTACACCGATGGTCGTCATCCCCAGAGTGTGGAGCGTGCCGCCTCGCTCGAGGACGATCTGGCGCGCCGCGACTTTACCGTCAATGCCATGGCCTGGCATCCCGAGCGCGGGCTTGTCGACCGCTACGACGGCCAGGGTGACTTGGAGCGCAAGCTGATTCGCGCTGTCGGCGATCCCAAGCGTCGCTTTAACGAGGACGCCCTGCGCATGCTGCGTGCGGTGCGCTTTGCCTGCCGTCTGGACTTTATGATTGAGCCCGAGACCAAGCGTGCGCTTGCCGAGTGCGCGCCGCTGCTCGATGCCGTGGCGCGTGAGCGTGTGGGTATTGAGCTCGAGGGCATTCTTTCGACCGGTCATGGGGGAGACGCGATGCTCCGCTATCCCGAGCTCATCTGCGCCGCCGTGCCCGAGTTGGCAGCGGGTCGCGGGTTTGATCAGCGCAGTGTCTATCATGCGTTTAACGTCTACGTGCATATCGCCCGTGTGCTGACGGTGGCGGGGGAGCTCGCGCTGTGTGACGGCGTCGCGCCCTCGTCGAGCCTTATGTGGGCGGCGTTTTTGCACGATGTGTCCAAGCCCGAGTGCTTCACGGTCGACCATGCCGGTAGCGGACACTTCTACGGTCATCCCGAGCTCGGCGCCAAGAAGGCGCGCGTCATTATGGATCGCCTGGCGCTCTCGCACGACTTGGTGCGCGACGTGTGCCTGCTCATCAAATACCATGACAAGCCGCTGCGCCCCGAGCGCTCCTGTCTGCTCAATATGATGCGCGCGCTTTCGGGCGAGGGCGTCGACACGGCCCGCCTGATTGACGAGCTCATGGACCTTAAGCGTGCCGACACACTTGGCAAGGCCCCGTCGTGCTTCTATTACGTTGAGACGATTGAGGAGATGCGCGCGATGGCGCACGAGCTGCTGAGGGCGGGGGAGCCCTATACGCTCAAGATGCTCGCCATCAACGGCGGCGACCTGATCCGTGCTGGAGTCAAGCCCGGGCCGGAACTGGGGCAGCTTCTCAACTCCGCCCTCGACGCCGTGATCGAAGACAACATTCCCAACGATCGCGAAGCTCTTTTGGGCCATCTTAACTTGAATTAGCTACCTAGTTTACCTGCGTGTTCCATAACCTGCCGACAATTTTTTGGCAATTTGGAATTTCTTCTTGCGCTGACGTTTTTTGTCCCGTAATATATTTCCTCGCAGCACGGCAGTGCAGATGTCATGTGGCCCGTTCGTCTAGCGGTTTAGGACGCCGCCCTCTCAAGGCGGAGATCACCAGTTCGAATCTGGTACGGGCTACCACGCATCTGATACCCGGTCTTCCTATGGAAGACCGGGTTTTTTATTTTCAAACAACCGTCTGCAATTCCCGTTTGAACCAGAGCTTTGCGTTCTGCCTATGGCCCTTACGGGTACAATATCCAAGATATTTTGACTGTTAGAAGGAGTCTCATGACGGAGTCCTCTCAGCATACGTCTAAGCCCCTGG
>CABUUG010000109.1 GCA_902494605.1 uncultured Collinsella sp. | reverse complement strand
GCTTGCCGGGCCAAGTGAACTGGTAGCGTTCACGCTGTCCCTCCGCTACATCACCCAGAAGATCGCGCAGCACGTCGAAGTCCACGGCACGTGCAAGCTTGCCGTCGGCGTTCTCTACCTCGGTCACCACCTGCGGGAACAGCTCGGCGATCTTGTCTATGTTCTCGGCGGTGCCCTCGGGTGTACCCAGTTCGATCTTGTCCATTATTTAAAACTCCCATTTTTCTAAGGCGGTTTGTTCCAACAGCCCGTTATCGCCGAACAACTGAATATCGTTGCTGTTCGGCCTCGAGCAGCTATCAAGCTGATCGATGTAGACGTACTGAGGCATGTGCAGCGACGGTCCGCTGACGATGCACTCTCCTTGGCCAAGTACGCTTAACATTGAAAGGCTGGTTTCCCCCATAAAGCTAACGGTCTTCCTTATCCTTTCGATATCGTTCGGATTCACAAGCTTATGAATAAAGTAATTATGAATCTGCGAGGTAATCGTTGGAGAGATATCGCTCGGCCTCTGGCTTGCCAAGCAGAGAAAGACGCCGAATTTGCGCCCCTCTTTGATTACTTTCTCGAAAATGCGAAGCGTGTTGCCGTGAACCGAGTCGGATTGCGTGACGTCATATCCAAGCAGATTATGAGCTTCGTCTACAACCAGCGTGACGACTTCTCTCGGCGTTCCGTCGCCCTTGTTTTCAGAAGCTCTTCTCATAACCAGCTCCGCGATTAAAGCGGGAAGCATCTCTCTGCTCGCTTCATTGACGTCGCCCAACTGAACGACTGCGAGGGGCTTGTTGTCGAATATCGCTTGCAGGCCAGCGCATGGCGCGTCGGAAAAGATTTTCTCCAAATCTCTGATGACAGATTTGGCTCGAGGAAGCAGCGGCTGGACGAATTCAAAGTTGATTCCACTTTCGGCCGCTCTGGAGACCTCCAACGCAAGCCAAAGGTAAAACATCTGAAAACGATCGATGCCAGGTTTAATGACTATGTCCCGTACATCGGAGATAGAATTGATGTATTGCCGCCCTTGTCCATTGTCATAATAAAAACTACCATTTGTCCTGTTAAAGGCCAAGTTGTCGATACCTTTTATCAACTCGGGGCAGTAGTTGCGCAGCGTGAAAAACAACGTTTCGCGTTTATCGGCAATTGACCGTTTGATCTCGGATATATAATTCGCGTCTGGCTCGCTTCTCCATTTTGAATAAGCTCTTCTGACTGCGGGCATCTGAGTCCTTGGGGTTGCTCTCAAGATGGTTCCCCAGCTATCCTCGTCAAGCGAATCGAAAGACAGGGGAACGCGATCGCGGTTCAATCCAAGTTGCTTTCTCGTGTTCAGCCGATAGACGGTCTTTTTGTCCCGGGGGACTATGGCGTCTCCGCCGTATTCGTTATTCAGGTCAAATATGAGAATCCTCACCGCGTCGGTTTCTTTCGGGAGGCAACCAACATAACCTTTCAGAAGGCTTGCCAACGTGTTCGATTTTCCGCTGCCGGTGTTTCCGAAAATACCGATATGACTTGCCATCAGCCTGCCAGCATCCAGATAAACCGAGCGCGATTCGTCGAAAAGGCTACTCCCTATGCGCAATGGCTTGGATCCGTGCGATGAGTACAGAAGCTTGAGGTTTTCAGAATCCAAAGACTCAACAGCCGCTCCTACAATGGGAAGGCAGCGAAGCCCTCCCTTGAAATCTCCTGACGAAATGTACCCCCGCACCTCCAGGTCGACAACGAAGGGACCTATGGGAGCCGCCTGGACTTCGCGGGTCACTTCACTTCGCCTGTCGTACTCCGCCTCGTGTTCTCCGACAATCTGGCAAATGACCGTATCTAGGCCGACTCCGGTTTTGACGAACGAATTGATACGGGGCGACGCTACCGCTTGGCCGTTATTCACAATGAATGGCTGCATGCGATCGAAGAACGTCGCCGCTGCTCTTACGCCATCAACCTTCGTTATTCTTCCCACAATCATAGTTGTCCCACTCTTTCGAGAAGATCAGCGAGGGTTTTAGTCGCATCAACGGGGTTCTCGTTATTGTTGGGAGGCACGACGATGACGTTGCCGGCGACCTGCTTTGGCAACTTGTCCTCGCTTCTGTACTGGAGCCAGTACACGGTAAGCCCGCCAGCGATTGCGTCACTGATTATTCCATTAACGTGGTCGTCCGCCCATGAATAGCCAATAACGAATAGCGCTGAATTGCGCTTCAGCAGCTCTCCTTTCATCGCGAAGAGAGTTTCATAGAAATGAGATAGTATGCTTCCGAGCTTGTCTTGCCCGGGGAAAACGATGTTGTTCGCAGAGAGCGTGCGATTGGTGTCGACAGACCCATGGAGCTTGTAGACGCAGAACGTCGGGACGAATGCATGGGTCGAAGTATTGTACCCAACGATATCGAAGGGCAAGCGACCCTTTGCCTTGTCTTGCGTGAGCGTATAGCTAAACAGCCCGCTGTCCTCGAGTATCTCCTCGACTATGCGGTCGTAATTGAGTGTGAAAACGTTCAAACGCCTGGTTTCGGGATGTCTGTTCTCGGCCCGACCGACAACAGAAGCGAAGCCTACAAGCATTCGTCTCAAGTTCAACAGAGATTCGTCGTAAAGTCGGTAATTGTTGTGGCTGTTATATTCGTCAACGAAAGCGTCGAGAACCTCTTGCCGTATTTGACCATCTGCGCAATTGGCCAAGGCAGTTTCGATATCACTTCCATCAAGACCCCTTTCGTTCATGGCGCCGATGGTTTTCTTGAATTGGGCGAAATAGGGAAACGCTTTTCCGTTCACTCCGGCGCCGAAGAGGAAGTTGACGGAGCAAGAACCAAGCGCTTTGCGCAAACCAACTACCAGCTCATCCGAGACGCCGAGCTGTACATCGTTATCGGATTGGTTGTCCATCTATCGTCCTTCCTCTATCTTGGCAATCCGCCGTTTGAGTTCCTTCGCCTTATCGAACAGCGCGTTCTTTCGCGCAACCTGTCGTTCCTTGCGCCCCCGCGCCTCCACGCGCGCAAGTTCTTCGTACAGCGCTTTAATCTTCGCGTCGACCTCGAAGCGTTCCTCTATGGTTTCAGGACCGCCACCTGCGTCGTTGTAGACCACTTGGGATGCAAGCGAATCCCACACTGCATCAACGTCGCTTGCGTTCATGTCGAGCGTGAGGCGGTCAAACGGACGCCAGGGCCCCACGACGAGTCTCTTGAGCATCACCGCGAGACACGCCTCACCGCTGTGGGTGCAGACGAACAGCAGCTTATGGGGGTTCGCCTGAGCCACAAGCGCCAGCACCTCTTCGGGGACGTGGCGAGCCTTGAGCGCCACTTCCACTACGAGCACCTCGTGCACGCGCTCGCCGTCGGGAATACCGGTCGTGGAGGTCTTTATCGAGTTCGCGATTACGAAGCGCTCGACGTCGCCGATGAAGGACTGGCGCAGCGCGGCGCTCACCTTCAGGCGTCCGTAGAAGGCCTCCTTGGGTATGCGGCGGCCCACCTCGGTCGTGCTCGGAAGCCCTAGCATCTGGGCCTCACCACCAGGAAGCACACGAGCTCGAAGTCATCGAGTCCCTCGATGTCGTTCTCCAGAAAGCCCGTCGTGCCGTCGGTGAAGAAGCTGTCGACGTCGGACTCCTGCTTGGAGTCCACAATCGACGCCACCGCGTCACGCAAGAGCCCAGCCTCGCGGCGCATGTCGCGGCCGTTCTTGGTCTCGCGGTTGTAGGCGCGGCAGAGCGCCATGTCGGGCTCGGACTTGCCGCGGCACAAAAGGCGCATGTCGTCGAGCACCGCCTTGGGCTCCAGGTGCCCGTGAGCAACGGACCCGTCTGACCCCATGCGAACCACATAGAACGGGTGCAGGTGGTTCGCCCCGTCGCGGTCGATCCTGCTGTTGACGTTGCGCAGCACGAAAATGACGCCGGGCTCGTCGCCCTCCACCACAGCGTTGATGCCACTCGGAAGCCTGTCGATGTCTGGGTTGTCGCGGTAGTAGCCCACCAGGTCCATGCGAAACTCGTTGAGTCCCAGGTCGGTGATGGACACGCCACCCGAAACGTCCTCCAGATCAATGACCTCGTTATGCATCTGCTCGAGCTGCTGACGACGGTACTCAAGGTCTCCTGTCTCCTCGGCGTTGATGTAGTCATCGTCACCCGTGGAGGTCATCACGGTTATTCGCATGCGCTCCTCAACACGCGCCTTGAGCTTTATGTACTCGTCCAGCTCAACGTCCGGCCAGTAGTTCACGAGTTGGATGCAAGCGTTCTTGGAGCCGATGCGGTCCACGCGGCCAAAGCGCTGCACGATGCGCACGGGGTTCCAATGGATGTCATAGTTCACAAGGTAGTCGCAGTCCTGGAGGTTCTGTCCCTCGGAGATGCAGTCGGTGGCGATCACGATGTCCACGTCGCAGCCGCAGAGCTGCGGAGCCACCACGTCTCGCTCCTTGGACACGGGCGAGAAGCAGGCGAGCACCTCCTGCATATGCGGGGGCACGGCCTTTATCGTGCAGGCGCAGCCGTCGCCCGTGACCTTGGCGCACTCGAGGCCGAGCTCGCGCTTCGCGAAGGCAGACACGTTCTCGTAGAGGTAGTCGGCGGTGTCCGAGAACGCGGTGAACACGAGCACCTTGCGGTTGCCCGGATTGATGGGGCTCTTTACCTTCTCGCGAATCTGCTCGCACAGTTCGATGAGCTTGGCATCGTGGGCAGGGTCGATGTCACGGACCATGGCAATGAGGACCTCAATGACGTCCACGTCCGCCTTGATATCGCGCTCCCAGCTCATCCAGTCCATATCCTCGATGAGGATCTTCGTGGCGCCGCCCACCTCGAAGCCGCTCTCGTCGTCGGGATCGAAGTCGAACCCGCCCGGCAGGTCGCCGTCGGTCACACTGGCCCCAGTCGCTAGACCGCTGCGGTAGTCGTCTATGGTCTCGAGGGCGGTGTTCATCGCCGCCAGCACGCGCTCAAGCGTCAGGCGGAACGAGCACACCGAGCTCTCCAGGCGCTTGAGGAGGTTTACCGTCATGAGGCGGCGAACGCCCGTCTCTCGCCCGCCGAGCGTGAGGTTTCCGCCACCGCCCTTCTCAACATACTTGGCCATCTTGCTGGGCTGCACGTAGGCGCTAGGCATGTACACGGCAAGCACGAGGGAATCGAGCTCTTCGTATATCTCGCGGTAGTTGATCGCGTTCGCCAGCGTCGAGAGCTTGGGGCGCTTCGATATCGGCGGCAGGCGCTTCGGGAAGGGCCCGATGGCGCTCATGTCGTAGTAGCGCTGGATGTGCTTGCGGCTGCGCGCCACGGTCACCTGGTCGAGCACCTCGAAGAAGTCGTAGTCGAGCATGTCGGTGAGGGCGTGCGTCGTCCGCCGCTCGGCGGGCAGCTTCGACCAGCGGGCGTAGACGGTCTGCGCGTTGCGGAAAACCGTCTCGATGTCGTTCTCAAGGCGCAGCTTCTCAGACCAGCCGGTGGGGTCGCCCCAGTACGCCAGGGCGAGCTGGTTGCGCAGGTCGCGGAAGCGGTTGTTCACGGGCGTGGCGGAGAGCATGAGCACCTTGGTCTTCACGCCCTGCTTGATGATCTTCTCCATGAGCAGCTGGTAGCGGTTCATCCTGTCTTCCGACGCCGAGTCGCCGCCGTTTCGGAAGTTGTGGCTCTCGTCGATGACAACGAGCCCGTACGCGCCCCAGTTCAGGCGGTCGAGCGGCAGGCCCGTCTCCGACGTGCCGCGCGTGCGCGAGAGGTCGGTGTGGTAGAGCCCGTCGTACTGCAGGCGGTCGCCCGCGATGGGGTTGTTCACGACGTTCGAGTTGTAGGTGATCCAGTTGTCGCGCAGCTTCTTGGGGCACAGCACGAGCACGTCCTTGTTGCGGCTCTCGTAGTACTTAATCACGGCGAGCGCGGTGAACGTCTTGCCCAGGCCGACCGAGTCTGCCAGGATGCAGCCGTTGTAGGTCTCGAGCTTGTTGATGATGGCGAGCGCCGCGTCCTTCTGGAAGTCGTAGAGCTTGTTCCAGATAAGGCTGTCGCGGAAGCCCAGCCCCTCGTTGGGCAGCACGTCCTCGGAGACGTCGTCCAAGAACTCGCTGAATATGCGGCAGAGCGCCATGTAGTAGATGAGCTCGGGCGCGTTTTCCTGATACATTGCCGTCACGCCGTCGATAACGGCATCGGTCACGTCGTGAAGCTCGCCGGAGTTCCAAGCGGAATCGAACTGCTGGAGCAGGGCACGGGATTGGGAGGCGTCCAAGCGCATGGTCACGTCGGGGGCGTCCGCGGAGTTGTCGCAGCCGAGCTTGCGCGTGGTGAAGCCGTCGAAGGGCATGTAGGCCACGTTGTCGTCCGTCTTATCGATATCCATGAAGCCGC
>CABUUG010000108.1 GCA_902494605.1 uncultured Collinsella sp. | reverse complement strand
TGAGGGAAGGTAGTCCGGCCCTCCCGGCCCGCTTCGAGTCGTCGCGTGCTCGTTACTGAAAAGCTGATTAGAAGTTTGTGTGCCGCCCCTATCGGGGCGGCACGTTTTGTTTGGGTCCCGGTCTTCACAATTTTCGTCAAGCTTTTGGTTAGGTTTTGGTCGGTTGGCGTAAGGGCGGAAGGGCAAAAGATCATTCGATAAAAAAGCTCAAAGAAAGTGCTGGTAGGGGAGTTTTTGAGGTTTTCGACAGCTTTTGGGCAAAAGAAACTTTGTGGCTATTGCCGGCGATTGCGTTGTCGCGGTCATGGTGGTGCGGGATGCTGGTCGTAAGCGTCGAATGCTCCGATTTTGGAGGCCAGCATGGATCTGTTTCTTGAGACTCCGCAGCAACAAGCTGAGCGCATGCTGCGTCAGCAGCAACGACTCATGGAGATGCAAATGCAGGGGGCGGCAGCCCAGCCCCCTGCGCAAAATGCCACGCCTGCGGTTTCGCCTGCGGTCGAATCGGCACCAGAGGCCTATTCCGTACAGCAAGATTCATATGCGCAGGAGCTCGCGTTCGACAAGCGTCGTGCGCGTCGTCGCCGCGTGGGCCAGCGCCTGCGCACGTTGGCGATGATTGTGCTCATCCCGCTGGGGCTTGCGGCCATCTTTCTGGCGTCGTATGCCCTCACGTGCATCCTCAACGGCGCATCGCCCAACGAGGTGCTCCAACATCTAGCGGCCCTGGGCCAGCGCCTAGGTGACGTCATAACAACCATCCGCACCGGCTGGGAAAGCTAGCGTTTTAGCGTCCGCGGCTCTAAGAGAAATTTGTCTGCAAGGCAGTGAGTGATCCGTGTGCGTGGCGGGGTAAGATTGATCGCGGTTTTGATTGGTGCTCGATTGGGTTTGTTGGGCGGAGTTTATGTCTGCTATTGATATTGTGCTTGTTGTGATCGCCTTGGTGGCGGTGGGGGTTGCTGTGGCTTGCGCCCTCCAGCTCAAGAGCCTGCGTGCCGAGCTGCGGGAGCGTGGCGACAGTAGCGCGGAAACGCTGGCAGCACTCGAGCAGGCCAACAACGCGCTCGATGCCCTGAACGTCGCGCTGGCCGAAACTCGCCGCACGGCCAATGCCATCGCGCAGCAGCAGACGACAGATGCGGCCGTGGAGCAGCAACGTTACCTGACCATCGCGCGTGAGTTTTCGCAAGCTGGTGACCGGATGGATGACCTGCGCCGCGAGACGGCCCAACAGCTCGGCGCCAATCGCGAGGGCATCGAGCATCGCCTGGACAAGGTGCGCGAGACGGGCGATGCCCAGCTGGGTGCTATCCGCAAAGACAACAACGTGCAACTCGATCAGATGCGCGCAACGGTGGACGAGAAGCTCTCCCGCACGCTCAACGATCGCCTGTCGGCATCGTTTAAGCAGGTGAGCGACCAACTCGAGGCCGTGTACAAGGGCCTGGGCGACATGCAGTCCATCGCCACTGGCGTGGGCGACCTTAAGCGCGTGCTGGGCAACGTGAAGGCGCGTGGCATTTTGGGCGAGGTGCAGCTGGGTGCAATTCTGGCGGACATCCTTACACCCGACCAGTATCTGGAAAACGTCGCCACCAAGCCCGGCGCCTCGGAGCGCGTTGAGTTTGCCGTCAAGCTGCCGGTGGACGAGGGCGACCCCGTGCTGCTGCCGATTGACTCCAAGTTTCCGGGCGACGCGTACGAGCACCTGCTCGACGCGCAGGAGTCGGGCGATGCGGAGACCGTGGCGGCTGCGCGTAAGACACTCGACACCATGGTCAAGCGCGAGGCCAAGGACATCTGCGAAAAGTACCTGAGCGTGCCGGCAACGACCAACTTTGGCATCATGTTCGTGCCATTTGAAGGGCTGTACGCCGAGGTCGTCAGCCGCCCCGGGCTTATCGAGACCCTGGGCCGCGACTATCACGTCAACGTTGCCGGCCCCAGCACCATGGCGGCCATTCTCAACAGCCTGCAGATGAGTTACCAAACGTTTAAGCTGCAAAAACGCACCGACGATGTACTGCGCGTGCTCTCCGCTGTCAAGGCCGAGCTGCCGCGCTATCAAAAGGCGCTGCGCCGCGCCCAGCAGCAGATCGAGACCGCGGGCAAAACGGTCGAGGGCATCATCACCACGCGCACCAACGTCATGGAGCGCAAGCTCAAGGACATCGACGCCCTGGAAGACGTCGACCAAGCCGACGAGATTTTGGGGCTCACGTCCGCGGAGCTGTTCGCAGACCAAGAAGACGAGGGCTAGCTTCATCTGACGGCGGGGCGCCTGCGCAAGCGCGGGGCGCGGGCGCTTTTCGCGTCGCACTTGCCTGAAGTGCGCTTTAGTATGCAACAATGGCGTTTCGCCCAATCAGATGCGAAAGGAAGCCCATGTCTCAGAGAAACACCAGTCCGCTCAAACGCTCCACAGTGCGTCGCACGCTGCAGCGTTTTTGGGACGTCACGCGCACGCAGCCGCTGATCGTCTTTCTCTCGGTGTTCTCGTCGGCGGGCTACATCTTTTTGCTCACGTTTGCCAACACCTATGTGATGGCCCTCATCGTCGACCGCGTCCAGGCCGGTCCCGTGGCAGGCGACCAGGTGTTTGAGGTCTTTGGTCCTTACATTCTGGCGCTCGTGCTCGTTAACCTAGTGGGCCAAATCCTCTCCAAGCTGCAGGACTACACCGTCTACAAGCTCGAGATTGCGGGCAACTATCACCTGGCGCGCCTGTGCTTCGACACGCTCTCCAATCAATCCATGACATTCCATACCAGCCGCTTTGGCGGATCGCTCGTGAGCCAGACGAGCCGTTTTATGAGCGGCTACACGGGTCTGGTCGACGTGACGGTGTATTCGCTCATCCCCACCATCACCTCGGTCATCTGCACCGTGGCCGCACTCGCCCCGGTGGTGCCGACGTTTACCGTGATCTTGGTGGGCATCATGGCCGTCTACATCGCGTTTGTCTGGCTTATGTACAAGCGCATCATGCCGCTTTCGGCCGCGACGTCCGCCGCGCAGAACAAGCTCTCGGGCGTGCTCTCCGACGCGGTCACGAACATCTTGGCCGTCAAGACCTGCGGGCGCGAGGACTTTGAACGCGATTTGTTCGACGCCGCCGATCGTGCCGCGCGCGACGCCGAGACGGTCTCGATGCACGCCATGATGCAGCGCAACTTTACGACCTCGGGCCTTATCGTCATCACCATGGCCGTGGTGAGTGTGTTCGTGGCGGGCGGCAACGCGTGGTTTGGCATCTCGGCCGGCTCGCTCGTCATGGTCTTTACCTACACCTATAACCTCACCATGCGCCTGAACTACGTAAGCTCCATGATGCAGCGCATCAACCGCGCTTTGGGCGATGCGGCCGAGATGACGCGCGTGCTGGACGAGCCACGTTTGGTGGCAGACGACCCGGACGCCCCTGAGCTCAAAGTGACCGAGGGCGCGATTGATTTTGAGCAGCTGAGCTTTGCGTACCGTGACGCTGCGGCGGGCGAGAACGTGTTCGACGACCTGACGCTTCACGTGGCGGCGGGCCAGCGCGTGGGCCTGGTGGGCAAATCGGGCTCGGGTAAGACGACGCTCACCAAGCTGCTGCTGCGCCTGGACGATGTTCAGGGCGGCCGCGTGCTCGTGGACGGTCAGGATGTCTCGCGCTGCACGCAGCAGAGCCTGCGCCGCCAGGTTGCTTACGTGCCGCAGGAGGCGCTGCTGTTCCACCGCTCCATTCGCGAAAACATTGCCTACGGTCGTCCCAACGCCACTGATGAGCAGATTCGCGAGGCCGCGCGCCTGGCCAACGCCCTGGAGTTTAT
The DNA here is from genome assembly GCA_902494605.1 of uncultured Collinsella sp. Classification (GTDB taxonomy): domain Bacteria; phylum Actinomycetota; class Coriobacteriia; order Coriobacteriales; family Coriobacteriaceae; genus Collinsella. The sequence continues at coordinate 2,592 of CABUUG010000108.1, read as the reverse complement.
CGACCGCTTGCCCCGTGGTTTTGACACCATGGTGGGAGAGCGCGGCGTCAAGCTCTCGGGCGGCCAGCGTCAGCGCGTGGCTATCGCCCGTGCCATCCTAACCGACGCGCCGATTCTAGTGCTCGACGAGGCGACCTCTGCCCTCGACAGCGAGTCCGAGGCGCTGGTGCAGGAGGCGCTCGAAAACCTGATGCGTGGACGTACCTCCATTGTGGTGGCGCACCGCCTGTCCACCGTGGCGGCGCTCGACCGCATTGTGGTGCTGGCCGATGGCGAGATCGTCGAGGACGGCACGCATACGCAGCTCGTCGAGGCGGGTGGCGAGTATGCGAGCCTGTGGGGCCGTCAGACCGGCGCATTCTTGGAGGCGTAAGCGTCTCGGACGTGGGACAATTGTGCCCATAAGTTTATTGTGCCGTTGAGCCGAGGAGTCGTTATGCCACGCGAGACCAATGCCGCCAAGCGCGAGCGCGCCATCGAGGTGTGTGAGCGCCTCAACCGTCGCTATGGCCCGGTCGAGTGCTTTTTGGACCACGAGAATCCCTTCCGCCTGCTGATCGCGGTGCTGCTCTCGGCGCAAACGACCGATGCGCAGGTCAACAAGGTGACGCCGCGGCTGTTTGCCCAGTGGCCCACGCCCGAGGCCATGGCCGGGGCGAGCGTGGCTGACGTGGCAGGCACCATCAAGTCACTCGGCTTCTACAAGAGCAAAGCCAAGCATGCCGTCGAGGCCGCGCAGATGATCGTCGCCGACTATGGCGGCGAGGTGCCGGCCGACATGAAGGAACTCGTGAAGCTGCCGGGCGTGGGACGCAAGACGGCGAACATCGTGCTCAACGTGGGGTATGGCATCGTGGAAGGCATTGCGGTGGACACGCACGTCAACCGCATTGCGCACCGCCTGATGCTGAGTCCCAAGACGCATGCCAAGGAGCCGCTCAAGACCGAGCAGGATTTGCTCAAGATTTTGCCGCACGAGTATTGGGAGTCGGTCAACCATCAGTGGATCACCTTCGGTCGCGAGATCTGCGACGCCCGCAAACCCAAGTGTGACGAGTGTCCGCTGGCAGATTTGTGCCCCAGCGTGCGCGTAGCGGGGTAGGGCGGAACGCATCTTCGTCTGGCGTTTTTTGCGGGGCTGGGTTTGCCCTTGAGCCGGAGTCCTCTCCATGCGCTACCATGACAGGCAATGAAATCCGCCGCATACCCGCCGAGCTTGCCTCGGCGGGCTTTTGGCGTTGCAATGCCGGAGGAACAGCATGCTCATTCACCGTATAGCCGCGCAGCTCTACACTGCCGAGGCGCTGCAGACCGTCGAGGCCGGGCTCGATGCCGGCGAGGACGTGACGTTGGCCGTGTCGCAGTCGGGTCGCACGCTTATGGCGGCGGCCCAGTTTGCGCGCCGTCCGCGCCCCACGGTCTATATCGTGAGCGGCGAGGACGCGGCCGATCGCGCTGCGCGCAGCCTGGCCGCCTATGTGGGGCTGGCGCACGTGTGCCGCTTTCCCGAGCGCAAGGACTACCCTTGGCGCGAGCAGACGCCCGACGACGCCGTGGTGGCGCAGCGCTGCGAGGCCCTGGGACGCATCGTGCGCGGGGACAACTGCATCATGGTTGCCTCGGCCCGTGCGCTGTTGCGCTGCGTGCCGCCAGTCGAGAGCCGCTACTGGGAGTCCACTACTTTTGCGGTGGGCGAGGAGATTCCTTTTGACGAGGTGCCGCAGCGTCTGGTGGGCATGGGCTACACCAATGCCGGCGCCGCCGACGCGCCCGGTCTGTTCCGCGTGCACGGCGACACCGTCGAGGTGTTTCCCGCGCAGGAAAAAGCGCCCGTGCGCATTGAGTTCTTTGGCGACGAGATCGACCGCATCCGTCGCATGGTGAGCTCAACGGGGCAGACCATCGGTAACGAAGACAGCATCGAGATCTTCCCCTGCCGTGAGCTGGCGCTTACCGACGAGGCCGTCCACAACATGCATGTGGCGCTCTATCGCGCCAGCCAGGACGACAGCAAGCTGGCCGCATTGCTCGAGATGGTGGATGCACGCATCGTCACACCCGAGCTCGACCGCTTTTTGCCGGTAATGTACGGCCAGACCGTGAGCCCGCTGGCGCACGTGAGCGGCAAGGCGCTCGTGGTGCTGTCCGAGCCGCGCTCGCTGTTCGACGACTGCCTGCGCGCCTACGAGGATATCGAGGCGCGTGCCGGCGAGGCAGGGATTGACCGCCTGGATGGCCTGTACGTGCGCGCCCAACAGCTCGATTTTGGTGTCCAGCAGCGCCTGAACTATGTGAGCCTCATCCGTGCCGGCGGTGCGGTGACGGCCGAGCTCAAGATTGAGCAGCCGGCCATCGCAGGCTCGGACAACCGTTTTATGACGCGCATCCAGGAAGTCGTGGGCAAGCGCTATGCCTGCGTGTTTGCCATTCCCGACCGCGGCGCGCGCGAGTCGATGGAGCTCACCTTTGGCGACGAGGGCATAACCTTTGAGGAGTCACTGACGGCCGCGCCCGAAAACGCCGACGCCATCGGCGACCGCGTGCGCGTGGCAGCGGCGGATTCCGCCGACCGTGCCGCCCGCCAGGAGGCCC
>CABUUG010000107.1 GCA_902494605.1 uncultured Collinsella sp. | reverse complement strand
GAGCAAATGCCTCGGCGGGAGAACCCGTCGCACAGACGTCCTCCATGAGCTCCGGCGGCAGCCACAGCGACGTGCCCTTGCCCTTAAACGCATGCTCAAACTGCTTTTTGACGTCGTCGCCTTTCACAAAGGTACCGTCGGCAAGCTTAACGCCGTCGAAGCGTGCCGGCAGTGCCACGACCTGCGCTCCGCCCTCGACGCGACCCATCTGTGCCGCACCGGACGATTTGCGCACGCCAAAACACTCGGCAACCGCTACGACCGGATATTCCAGACCCTTGGACGCATGCACGGTCATGATGCGTACCGCGCCGTCGCCCTCCTCGTTGAGGGCACCCGGGGCTTCCTTGCCCGCCAAGAAGCGGTCGAAGGCGAGCGCGATGGAGCGCGGAGAATTGCCGAGCTCAGCCTCTGCCTCGGCCACGGCATCGAGCGCCTTGAGCACGTTGGCGGCAATGGCCTTGCCCTCGGGGCCGCGCTGCGCCAAGCGCACGAACCAGCCGGAGGCATTGACCGCGTCGCGCGCGATGGCGGCGAACGAATCGCGTCCCACGCGACGAAGCGCGTAGCGCAGCACCTCGCGGGCGCGCGTTACGAGCGGCAATCCCTGCAAACCCGGCACATCGGAATCGCTCATGATGCCCGCATCGATGTTGCGGCGCGACGTCTCGCCCGTCTGCTCGTCGAGCTTGGTCGCCAGCGCCAAGAACTCCTGGGCGCCAAGTGCAAACATCGGCGAGGCCAGCAGCGGCATAAGACCCTGCGCCGTATCGGCCGGATTGGCAAGCGCGCACACCAGGGCGCGCACCGTCTGTACTTCGGCTGCCTGGGCAAAGACCGAGCCGCCCGCGATGACGCAGTCGAGCCCCTGATCGCGGAAGGCCTGTGCGTAGACGTCGGCATTGGTCATGCGACCCAGCAGCAACACCATATCGCCCTGGGGCTGCCCCGCTTTGACGAGCGCTTGGAACCGCTCCGCAATCGCACGAGCTTTCGCCTGCGTTCGCTCCTGCGTGCTACCACCGGCAACGAACAGCGCCTGGCGGCGCGAAGCCTTTGCCTTGAGCTTGTCCTTGCGTTTGTCGCTCGGTTCAAGATCCAAGAACCCCTGCATCAAACCACCGGTGTCGCCGTCAAAGACGCGCGCCACGTAGCGCAGCACCTCGTCGTGGCTGCGGAAGTTGCGGACAAGCTTGACGAGCTCGCCGGCGGGGGCATCGGATGCGACAGCCGTCTCGGGCGCAGCAGAGGAGCCCACCTTGCGCTCCTGGCGGCGAAACACCTCAACCTCGGCGCCTCGGAAGCGGTAGATCGACTGCTGCGCATCGCCTACGGTGCACAGCGCGCGCTCCCCCGCGCCCGTCAGATAGCGAATCAAATCGACCTGCATCTGGTCGGTATCCTGAAACTCATCGATCATGACCATCTTAAAGCGGCCCTCGTAGGCGGCTCGGATGGCGGGATAATCGCGCAGCGCCTCGTACGCCATGCGCAACAGATCGTTATTGTCGAGCGCGGACTGGTCGGCCTTGAGCGCACGGTACTCCGCCTCTACGGCACGGGCAAGCCCCGCCAGTGCATCGAGCGCCGGGCCGCCGCAGGCAAGCACGATATTGATAAACGCATCGGCTGCCTCGGCCTTGAGTAGCTCCACCTGCTCCTTAGGAAACGCCTTGCTCGCGCGCGGCATGCCGCACGACATCATGAGTCGCGCCGCATCCTCCATGGTTTTGCCGCTCGCCTCAAACGCGTCGATGGCGTCGAGTGCTACCTGCGCTTTCTCGGTCGTGGCCTTGCTTGTGCCCAGCGCCGCACGATAAGCATCGGCAAGCGCCGAGGTGTCGGCCTGGCCGCGCGCCACGCACACATCGTCCATACCGCCCGGCAGCTGGCTCGATAGCTCCAGCAGGTCGCGCACCAGGCCTTTGATGGTGGTACCGGCGCCAAACGGCCCGCCCTCGCCCGCCATGGGATACCAAGCGTAGAGGGCCTTAAGCGAAGCCGCGAGCTCGGGCGCGGCATCGGGCGCCGTCGCGCGCCCCAGCACATGCTCAACAGCCTGATCCATAAGCTCGTCGGTATCGGTGAGCACCGTGAACTCGGGATCGATGCCCAGCTCCAGCGCGTGCGCGCGCAGGATACGCGAGCACATGCCGTGAATGGTCGAGATCCACGCGTCGTCGACGGTCAGTGCTTCCTCGTCCATGCCCTCTTCGATAAGCGCACGGCGCACACGGTCGCGAATCTCGGCCGCGGCGTCTTTGGTAAAGGTAATGGCGAGCACCTGGTCCAGATGCTCGACAAACGGACCGGATTCGGGCGAGAGCGCGTAGACGATGCGGCGCGTGAGGGTAAAGGTCTTGCCCGAGCCGGCACCCGCCGAGACAAACAGCGGGCGGTCGAGCGTTTTGACGACTTGCAGCTGTTGCGGCATCAAAGTCGAAAGATCCATGGTCTACACGTCCCTCCTTACAAACGTTCCTTCGTGGTTATACGAGCAGCGCGCATGCGCGGCTTGCGCCGATGTCGGATCGACCGCCGTCACGACGCCCGCCTCGAGTTCGCGCAGCCGCTCGGCAATGCCGGTCTCCACGCGATCGAGCAGCACATCGAAGTCCATGTTGCCGCCCTCGCCCGGGAAGCCCTTCTTAAGGCCCGGAATGCGACCGTCGCCGCGCTCCTGCTCCAACAGCTCGGCGCTCGCGGCACCGCGCAGCGCGGGCTTGCCGCCCTTGGTGGAAAAGTAAAGCGCCGCACGGGTATTCAGATCCAGCGCCCGGCGCATGGCCTGGGCGTAGATGAGCGTCTGGGTATGCGGCGGCAGCCAGCGCGGGTCGTCGGCGGGCACCGCACCCGTCTTCTCGTCGAACACCGTGGGGTCGGCAAGCTTATACTCCTCGACGCCCGAGCGATGTTTGTAGTCGATCACCACGGCACGGTTCTCGGCATCCACGTCCACGCGGTCGATGCGCCCACCGAGCGGCCAACCGGCATACTCGACCTTAAGCTCATTAAAGGCGAACTCAAGGTAGCGTGGCGCAAAGGGGGCAAGTGCCTCGGACTCGTAGGCGAGCACGCCTTCCAGCTGCGGCAGAATCTCGGCCACCTGACGTTCCTCCACCGGAGAGAGCGGCACGAGCGGACCCTCGGTACCGCGCTTGCCGGCATGCTCGGCCAGGGTCTCGTCAAAGACCTTGCTCAGCAGCTCCTGCGCCCGAGGCAGATTCATGGGCGTCACGCGCTCCATGCCCTCTTGGGGCAGACGGGCATGCAGATGCTCCAGCACGTCGTGGACAAAGTTGCCCTTCTCCATGTTGCCAAAGCCCGCATCGATGGACTGGGGCTTGACGCGATACGATACGAACCAGCACAGCGGGCAGGTAGAATAGGCCTCGATCTGCGAGGCGGACGTCAGGCGCGGCACGAGCGGCGCGTCCTCGCCCTCGCCATCGCGACGGCGCAGGACCAAATACGGCACGGCCTCGGCACTCAGATGCTGAGGGGCTTCACAGGTCACGCGCTCGCGCTTGAGACCTTCGCCTGCCGCGGGATCGAAGTCCCTTACGATATCGCCCTCACCCACGCACGTCGCCTTGTCGGCGCCAGCGACCTTAGCGTTGCCAGTGGCCTTAGCGTCGTCAGCGGCCTTGTCGGTGTCAGTGGCCTTAGCGTCGTCAGCGGCCTTAGCATCGTCAGCGGCCTTGGCGTGCGCACGCAACTCGGTCCACACGGCCGCCGGATAGCACTCGCGCGCCTGACGATCATGGGTCACACGGGCGAGCGTAACCGGACCACGCGACGCTTGCATCGCACGGCCAAAGCGCACGCGCAGCAGGGCCGCGGGCTCAAGCGTCACGCCCTCGCGACCAAGGCTCGCCGTCAGCGTAGCCAGCGGTCCCTCCTCGTGCGAGAGCGGATAGCTGTTCAGATCGACATCGGCAAACAGCACGGCATCGTAGCTGCCGGGGCGCAGAGCCGCCGCGTCGGCAAGCGAAGCAAAACGAACCTGGGCACGTGGCGCACGGTCAACCTCGTGGGTCTCGTAATCGTAGGCGGTGCTACGCTTGTCCACCCTGGTGCGAACGCCATCGAGCACGGGCACGGTCGCGACCTGCGACACGTCGAGCGCGCGGGCGCCATTCATAAGGATGTCGATGACGTGGCGCAGCAGGGCCACCTCCGCTTGGCGACGGGCTTGGCCATCCAAGCTGCCCAGCGAGCGATCGGGCAACGCCTCGGCAACGGCAAGCATGGCCTTAAGCGCCGTCACGGGCTTGTCACGCCACAGCGCCTGGAACACGTCCGAGACCACACACGGTACGTTCTTAAACCAGTTATCGTCGCTCGCCGCCTTGCGCGCGCCCCTCACCTGGCCCTGAACGCTCTGCAGCAGGCTCTTAACGCCCTCGGTAGTCTTGCTGCGCGAGAGACGCATATTCTTATCGAAGGTACGGGCATTGACGGCATCAGCGCCCGAAAGCGGACTGTAGATCCAGTCGGTAAGCTCCGGCGCGGGCCACCACTCGGTCTTTGACACCGTGCCTTCATCGGCGGCCTTCATGCGCTCGATCAGGCCGGCGAGCGCCGCAAACTGCCTGCCCGCAATGGATTGGGAAAACGCCGTGAACTCAACTGTCTCGGCAGCGATATGACGAGCCGCCAGACGAGAGGAGAGCTCACCGAACAACTGGGATGCCCGGGCAGAAACAACGAGCACGCGCACGGGGTCGGCGGGCGTTGCCGTAGTTTTATCGGCCTTGGACTCCTTGTGCGCTTTCACCAACTTATCGATGACGTCCGCATAGACATGAGCACGGGCATGGGGGCCGGCGACCTCAATAAAGGCAGGCTGAGCGGCGGTCCCGCAAGCGACATCAGACGCGACGGCATCCTCCCCCAGCGGCGCGATCTCAAACAGCACACCGCGGGCATCAAATGCCGTGGCAAGCTCCTCGCGCATCGCCGCCTGCTCGCGGGCAAGCAGCACGACGACCTCTCCCCCATTGTTCGCCACGGCAGACAGCAGCTCGAGCAGGCCGTGCGTAAACGACGTGACACCGCGCACGCATACGGCGCAGGCGCACGCCGGCAGGCTATCGGCCAGGGCACCGGCCATAATGTCAGCTGCCTCGCAGGGCTCGACCATATCTCGACGGTCCAAACCGCTCGCGTAGGCACGCAAAAGCTCAAACACACGAGCCTCGGCATCGCTTTTTGGCTCAGGCTGGCAATTGTTGCCACGGCATCGCTCGGCCGTCGTCCCCGCCACACCCGGCAACACATCGCGGGCCATGCGCGCAAGCATGCGCACCGTGCCCTGGCTGCGCGAAAGCGGCTGCAGGTCGGCATCGTCGAGACGCGTGACTATGTCCGAGAGCAGCATCTGGCGCTGCAGGTTGTCGACGAAACCGCGCCCGTCGCCCAAAAGCTCCCAAATCGAGCGAAGCCACGATGTAGGCGTCTTGTAGTCGATACCCAGCGAAACGCCGACTTCCGCCGCATCATGACGGCACAGGTCGAGCTCGGCAAACGTAGGTGCCAGCAACACGGCACGCCCGTGGCGGGCAATAAGGTCGGCAAGCAACGCCGACTCGGCATCGCTCAAATCCGTGCCGGCATTGGTGGTATAGATTCGAACAGGCATGGTCCTCCGCTCAAACTGTTCGCAATAATCAATGCATCCATCCTACCCGCCCAAGCGGACAGATTTGCCCCACGCCAACAGATTTGATCCCTTGGGGACGGAGGAAAACGGATCACCGAGGAGGTCAGTCTAACCCGGTGATCCGTTTTCCTCCGTCCCCAGGGGATCAAAAAACCGCCCCACGGAGGGACGGCTCTTCGTAATTCATTGTTGTCGCTGGCCTACTCGCCATCCTCCAGTTTAATGAGGATCTTGCGATAGCCACCGTACTCGCCGTTGAGTGCCTTGGACACACGGCTCACCGTGGTGGACGAAGCGCCGGTACGCGCCTGAACCTCGACATAGGGCTCGCCCTCGTCCAGGTAACGCGCGACCTGCAGGCGCTGCGATAGATCGCAAATCTCGCGCGGCGTGCAGATATCGGTCAAAAACGCTTGGATATCCTTCTCGTCGTCCAAAAGGCTAAATGCGTGGACCAGCTGCTTGACATCAGGCTTGTCAAACATGTTCTCGATATTCATCGATCACCGCCAAACCCGCCAAAAGGCATCGAAGTTGATACTGACATCGGGCATCGTTCACCCGTAATATGCAATAGGGCAACGCCTGTGGCTTTTGCCCGTAGCAGTTTAGCACACCACCAAACTAAAGCGACAAGACTCTCTGCCAGCGGCACGTTTTCTAGGACGAACGCCGTTTTGAAACCGACTGCGCACGCAAGCTCCACGAATATCTGGAACAATGGGTGCCCAAACAAGGCCGTGTCCATGCATCTATCCGAGTTGCAAAGGTGTGTGCCCCTCACGCCCCTCACCACGCCATGCGCAAGAAAGGATTCCCACCATGCGCTTTTTGCTCAACTGGCTTTTGACCTCAATCGCCATCGCGATCGCAACGTTTCTCGTCCCCGGCATTCAGCCCTTCGGTTTTGCCGAGGCCTGGGGCTGTTTCGCCTTCGTTGGACTGTTCCTGAACAT
>CABUUG010000106.1 GCA_902494605.1 uncultured Collinsella sp. | reverse complement strand
CTCCTCCCCCCCCCCCCCCCTTCGCGCGTGGCAACCGGCCGTCTGCTCTATTCGATGCGGTTGATGGGCGGTCGGATGGTGCTCTAATCGGGCTTCGAAACAGAAGTGACACATATGGAGCGCTTTAATAAATTGCAACGTTTCAATAAACAGCTTTTTGTTTAACTGCAGCTAAAACTCTGTTACGATGCAGTCCAGGCGGGTGCCGGAATGGGACTTGGGCACGCGCGAACCTACTTGAAAGGCTACCTTATGGCTATCGAGAAGACCTTCATCATGATTAAGCCCGACGCCGTGCGCGACCGCAAGATCGGCGAGATTGTTGCTCGCATTGAGCGCAGCGGCCTTGTCATCGAGCGCATGGAGATGACCACGCTCGAGCGCGCTACCGTCAAGGAGCATTACGCCCATCTGGCCGACAAGCCCTTCTTTGGCGGTCTCTGTGACTTTATGACGAGCGGTCCGGTCGTCAAGATGGTCGTTTCCGGTCTCTCCGCTGTTGCTAAGATGCGCACCCTCATGGGCGCTACCAACCCGCTTGACGCTGCTCCTGGTACCATCCGCGGCGACTTTGCTGTCGATGTCAACGCCAACGTGATCCATGGCTCCGACTGCCTGGAGAACGCCGAGATCGAGATCAAGCGTTTCTTTGGCTAAACCAGCTTTGACTCCTTAAAGCTGTTAGCGTTTGGCTTGGGCGCCGCGGAACTCCATCCGCGGCGCCCTTTTATTCCAAAATCTATGCAGGGGCCCGCTCGGACATGTGTTCCGAGCGGGCCCCTGCTGTTAGCTTGTGGCACTGAATAGTTTAGGCTTCGTCGACAACCTTAAGGCCGCGCGTGTGGTCGATCTCGTTGAGAAGGTTAACGCGGCGCTCGTGACGACCACCCTCAAACTCGGCGTCGAGCCACTCGTCGACAATCATCTTGGCGAGCTCGGAGCCCACGACGCGGGCGCCAAAGGCGAGCACGTTGGTATTGTTGTGCATGCGGGAGAGCTTGGCGCTGAAGGGCTCGGAGCACACAACGGCGCGTACGCCCTCGACCTTGTTGGCAGCCAGGCTGATGCCGACGCCGGTACCGCAGATCAGGATGCCCAAATCGACGTTGCCGTTGGCAACGGCCTTACCCACCCTGTAGCCGGCGATGGGGTAGTCAAAGCTCTCGGAGGTGTCGGTGCCAAAGTTCACGACCTCGCAGCCGCGCTCCTTCAGGTGCTCGGAAATGATGTTCTTGAGCTCGACGGCGGCGTGGTCGTTACCGATACCGATCTTCATGGATGGTTCCTCTCTGGTCTGTGCGGCGCAAATGCTAAAGGTGTTTACCGCGTTCGACTGCATGATAGCGCGACTTTTGCGTAAACGCTCGAGCGTTTTTTGGTCAAACGCTTTAGCAGGCAACAAGACTGGCTTCTCGTGAATGAATGTCGTCAGTTTGCGCTTGAGCGCCGTCTGCCGGAACCATGGTTGCGGTTTTTGATGCATTGTTATCAAATAAAGGAGCTAACTTTTTTGAGAGCCCAGCCCGTTATGCAAGCAGGAGATACCTATGCCTACCGATTCCATCCGTGATGCCGCGTTTTGCGATGTTTTGAACCGCGAACTTGTCTGTGCACTCGGCTGCACCGAGCCCATTGCCGTTGCCTATGCAGCGGCGCTGGCGAGTCAGACGCTCGGTTGCGAACCCGATCATATGGATGTTGCCTGCTCGGGCAATATCATCAAGAACGTTAAAAGCGTGACCGTGCCCAACTCGGGCGGCATGCACGGTATTGAAGCGGCGGCCGTGCTGGGTGCCGTGGGCGGCGACGCCAAGAGCGCGCTCGAGGTGCTCGAGAGCGTTGACGATAAAGACCGTGCGCGCGTGGCCGAGCTTCTCGCCGACGCCGGCTACTGCGATGTGTCGCTTGTCGAGGGTGTGCCCAACCTCTTCATCAAGGTGACAGCGACGGCCGGGGGCCATACCGCGGTCGTCGAGATTACCGACCACCACACTAATGTCACGTGCCATACGCTCGACGGTGTTCCGGTATGTGGCAAGTCGGCGGGGGAGTGCGCCGCCTGCGCCGAGCGCGTGGTGGCCGAGCGTGCGGCAGATAACGCCGATACCCCTATGAGCATTGAGTCCATCATCGACTTTATCGAGGACGGTGACATTGAGGACGCCCGTGCTGCCGTTGAGCGTCAGATTGAGCTGAATGGCGCGATCAGTGCTGAGGGCCTTGCGCACGCTTGGGGCGCCGAGGTGGGTCGCACGCTGCTGGGTGCTCGTGCCGATGACGTCGCCTGCCGTGCCCGTGCCCGTGCAGCCGCCGGGTCCGACGCCCGTATGAACGGCTGCGCGCTGCCGGTCGCCATTGTGTGCGGCTCGGGCAACCAGGGCATTACCTGCGCACTGCCCGTTATGGAGTATGCCGAGTACCTGCGCTGCGACCACGAGCGCCTGGTGCGCGCCGTGATGCTGTCCGATCTTATCGCCGTGCATATCAAGAGCTATATTGGTGCGCTTTCGGCGTTTTGCGGTGCTATTTGCGCTGCGTGCGGCGCCGGCGCCGCGATTACCTGGCTGTGCGGTGGCACGCGCGAGCAGATTGGCGCGACGGTCTCGAACACGCTCGGCAACGTTGGCGGCATCGTGTGCGATGGCGCCAAGGCGAGCTGCGCCGCCAAGATCTCGGCTGCCGTCGATGCGGCGATTCTGGGCCATGATATGGCCATGCAGGGTCGCGGCTTCCGCGCCGGCGAGGGCCTGATCCAAGATACCGTTGAGCAGACAATCGCCAGCATGGGCTACGTGGGCCGTGTGGGTATGAAAGATACCGACGTCGAGATCCTCAACATCATGATCGGCAAAACCCAGGTGTGCTAGATATTAAGTTGCGGTGAGATAGTTCCTAAAATTACCCGGGTGAGGGGCAAACAGGAACTATCTCACCGCAACTGCGCTAGATGTTCTGGCGCCTACGACAGTTCGTCGGCTATTTGGTGCTCGTAGAAGGCTTCGATTACGGCGTTAAAGTCGCGGGCGAAGTCTTCCATGGTTCCGCGCCAGGTGGCTCGGCTGGGCTTGCCCTGGCCCACATAGGCGGTTTGGATGCCGCAATCGGGGGACGGGAAGTCGCGTTTGGGATCGTTGCCCACCATAAGGACCTCGTGCGGCTCGAGTCCCATCACCTGAAGCTGTTCAAGATAGTAGGTGGCATCGGGCTTGCAGCGGGTGGTGTTTCCCATGTGCGTGACGAGTTCAAAGGGGGCGTCGGCTAGGTCGCCCCAGCCCATGCGGCACTCGATGGCCCCCTGGGGAAAGCTGGGGTTGGTAAAGAGCGCGCAACGCAGTCCAGCGTCCTGTACGGCCTGGAGCGCGGCGTGCGCGCCCGGCATAGCGTGGGCGTTAATGACATCGTCGTTCTTGTACGGAAGAACTTCGCGGTCGTAGTAGGTAAACGCCTCGTAGATGATGGGGTCGGAGAGGCAGATGCCGCACCTGCGCTCGACCTCTTCTTGGTAAAACTCAAGATTGGTGCGGTTGTCCGTGCCGCTGCGGCGATTGGCGTTGAGGTCGACCAGGATGGTGCCGAGGCGTGCCATCGTGCCACCGCGGCTGCGGCGCCCGATATCCGCGAGCATCGAAGAGACGTCCTTAAAATAGCGAAGGATGAACGCGTTGAGGTTGATGCTGAGAAGCGTCTCGTCCATATCGAAAACGACTGCTTTGAGCACGCGGGCACCTTTCTCGTAAATTTGATCTAGAGTCGTTGGCTCCGGATACTTTACCCCAAAGCCGAATGCCTGGCTGGTTATCGTCAAGTTGCGGAGACGTGTGTTCATAAGATTACGAAAAAGTCTCCACACGAGTAAAAAATCGCAGTTCACGCTTGAAATCGAACTCATTTCCCCGTAACCTATACGAACGTGATTGCATAAGCGTCACATTAGTATCTGTCGGCTCCCGAGTGTTCCTAAACGTTGTGTGCTTGTCGCACCCTTCTGTAGGTCCTAGCAATCGGGGCCCCGTAGTTCGAAAGGGGTCCACCTTTGAGTGAGATGCAGAACTCGTCCATTTTCTCTCTTGACGATGTCAACGAGGAGGAGATGAACAACCTCATCGACGGCACGATTACCGACTTTGATGAGGGCGATCTCGTTAACGGCACTGTCGTTAAGATCGAGCATGACGAGGTGCTCGTTGACATCGGTTTCAAGTCCGAGGGCGTTATCCCGGTCCGCGAGCTGTCCATCCGCAAGGACGCTAACCCTGCAGACATCGTTGCACTCGGTGATCCCATCGAGGCTCTGGTTCTCCAGAAGGAGGACAAGGACGGTCGTCTGGTCCTGTCCAAGAAGCGTGCCGAGTACGAGCGTGCTTGGAACCGCATCGAGGAGAAGTTCAACTCCGGCGAGAACGTCGAGGGCGAGGTTATCGAGGTTGTCAAGGGCGGCCTGATTCTCGACATCGGCCTGCGTGGCTTCCTGCCCGCTTCTCTCGTCGACCTCCGTCGTGTCAAGGACCTCACTTCCTACATGGGCACCCGCATCGAGGCCCGCGTCATCGAGATGGATCGCAACCGCAACAACGTCGTCCTCTCCCGTCGCGTCGTGCTCGAGGAGTCCCGTAAGGCCGAGCGCTCCGAGATCCTGTCCAAGCTCAAGTCTGGCATGCGTCTCCAGGGCACCGTTTCCTCCATCGTCGACTTCGGCGCCTTCGTCGACCTCGGCGGTATCGACGGCCTCATCCACATCTCCGAGCTCTCCTGGAACCACGTCAACCATCCTTCCGAGGTTGTCAAGGTCGGCCAGGAGGTCGAGGTTGAGGTTCTCGACGTCGATCTCAACCGCGAGCGCATCTCCCTGGGTCTCAAGCAGACCACCGAGGATCCGTGGCGCGCACTGGTCAAGAAGTACCCCGTCGGCGCTATCGTCGAGGGCACTGTGACCAAGCTTGTCCCGTTCGGCGCTTTCGTCGACCTGGGCGAGGGCATCGAGGGCCTGGTGCACATCTCCGAGATGGCCAACAAGCACGTCGATCAGCCTTCTCAGGTCACCCACGTGGGCGACAAGGTTCAGGTCAAGGTCATGGAGATCGACCTCGACCGTCGTCGTATCTCCCTGTCCATGAAGTCCGCTGCTGAGACTCTGGGCGTCGAGATCGAGGTTACCCCGCTTCCTTCCGAGAAGAAGGACGAGGAGACCGACGCCGAGTAAATCGGTTTGACGATCACTTGTTTTAAGGGATCCGTCCGTAATGGACGGGTCCCTTTTTGCATTTGGTGCCGAGATACGCGATGCTGCCCATGCTGTACACAGGCTATTTGGTTGTCGGTGCATGAAAAAATGCCGACATCCCGCCTCGGGGAGGAGGCGGGAACGCACCGAGTAGACGGAGGGGTGCGGAGCGCGGTCGCGTCTCGACTGACGACATTGCCCATCGACAACCCTATTGTACTGCATGGCGTGGTTCTTGGTTTATCGTGTCGAACGCTTGTGTTGTGCCATTGCCTGCGGCAACGGTGTGCTACACTCTTGCACTGCTGAGTGGGCCAGACGGTCGCGCGATGTGCTGCTTGCAGCACGCGTGAGGAAAGTCCGGGCTCCAGAGGGCGGGATGCCGGCTAACGGCCGGGCGGAGTGATCCGACGGAAAGCGCCGCAGAAAAGAAGACTCCCACCTACGCCGCAAGGCGTAAAGGGAAAAGCTGAAACGGTGGTGTAAGAGACCACCAGCGTCGTGGCAACACGGCGGCTTGGCAAGCCCCATCCGGAGCAAGCGCGAATAGGAACGCTATGGGCCGGCCCGGTCCGCGTTCGGGTAGCGTGCGTGGAGCTGCACGGTAACGTGCAGACAAGATAAATGACCGTTCACGACAGAACCCGGCTTACAAGCCCACTCGGCACTTTGTTGACGCTGCGAACCCGTCAGCGCGGCAATCTGCCTTTCAAGCCTTCGGGCATGACCATAAGGTCAATGCCCTCGTCTTTCAAGGCACCTTGCTCGCGCTGACGGGTTCTCGCTGTTGGTGACGGTATCATTGGCGTTTCCGTTCTTGTTAGAGGGCAACGGTGCTGTCTTTGCCGTATTATTGAGGCTGTTTGTTGCTTTGCTTGTTGTTGAGGGGCTTTGTTGGACAGCTATTTTACTCTGCAATCGAATATTGAGGTTTCGGGCGAGTTTTTGGACCGCAAGAGCCGGTTTATTGCCCAGCTGGTCCATATTGAGTCCGAGGATGAGGCGAATGCCTTTATCGAGATGGTTCGCAAGCGTCATTACGACGCTCGACATAATGTTCCCGCGTGGATTTTGGTCGATGGACGCGAGCGCCAGAGCGATGACGGTGAGCCGAGCCGCACGAGCGGTATGCCGACGCTCGAGGTGTTGCGCGGCGCAGAGCTCAAAAATGTTTGCTGCGTGGTGACGCGCTATTTTGGTGGCACGCTGTTGGGGCCTGGTGGCTTGGTGCGCGCCTATACCGCGGCGACGCAGGCGGCGGTGGCCGCGGCTCAGGAGGCCGGGCAGATCGTTGAGATGGCAAGCGTCGTGCCGGTTGACGTGCGTGTGGTCTATCCGCAGTATGAGCAGGTGCTTCGTTTGGCGCAGGATTCGGGTGCCAAGGTTTCGGATACCGATTACGCGGATACCGTTACACTTCACTTGGTATTTAAGGCGGG
>CABUUG010000105.1 GCA_902494605.1 uncultured Collinsella sp. | reverse complement strand
TGCCGTCGTTTACCATCGCAGGTTTGGCATGGGCGCGCGGTGGGCATAATGGGTGGCATCGAATGAAATCGAAAGGATCATTATGCCCGCGCTTATCACCCATCATCTGTTTGGCGAGGAAAGCATCGACCGTCTTCCGCAGGGCGTCATCACGTCCGATGAAGAGCGCATTGCCTTTATCTTGGGCAACCAAGGCCCCGACCCGTTTTTCTTTCACATTCTGACACCGCGTGTTTCCGACTGCACGCTGCTGGCGCAGGTCATGCATCGGTCGCGCATGTCTCGCCAGTTCGCGTGCCTGCGCGACGGCGTGTCGCATCTGCTGCCGCGCGACGCCAGCTTGGGTCGCGCCTTTGCGCTGGGCCTGCTGTCTCATTACGTGCTCGACCGCAACGCCCATCCCTTTGTCTATGAGCAGCAGTTTGGCATCGTGGAGTCCGATTCAGAGCTTGAGGATTCGAGCAGTCAGGTCCATGCCGTGATCGAGAGCGACCTGGATGTACTGATGCTGCAGCTTAAACGCGATGGCGCTACGGTCGACGATTACCCGCCGGCGGGCGAGATCGTCACTACCGATCGCATCAATCGCGTGGCCGGCGTGCTGATGAGCTATGTTGCCGGACGCGTGTACGCCATTGACATTCCGGCGGGGGAGTACGGTGCTGCCGTTGCCAATATGCAGCGACTTTACCGCGCGATTGAGCCGGCCGGCTCCGCAAAGACGCGCGCGATCTCGCTGGTTGAGGGCTTGGTGCACGACTACTCGCTGCTCGACGGCCTTGCCCATCGCGTGACGACGGAGCTGCCCGAGCGCACCGGTAACCTGGGCCATCTGACATGGAAGAATCCCTTTACCGACGAGGTCTCGAACGAGAGTTTCCCCGAGGTCTTTGATCGCGCGCTGGTCGATTACGAGTGCACGGTCGCACGTTTTATCGAGACCGGTGACATGGATGCCGTGACCAGTCACGTCAACTACAGCGGTCGCGTGCTCAATGCCGATGAGGAGTTCGACCGCGAGGAATAGGGCCCGTGCGTGCCCCTTTGCCGAATCCTTACCGGCGGTTCTGGACAATTGGGGTACGATGAACTAACTGCATATCGGGCGAATACGAAGGGTCCCTGTCCATGAAATACACCAAGCTCGAGCGTAACTGGGTTATGTATGATGTGGGCAATTCGGCCCTCGTGCTGCTCAATACCTCGGTGGTGCCCATTTACTTTAACGCCATCAATACCGGCGCTTCTTCGGCCGACCTGGTGGTCGCCTGGGGCAATGCGCAGACGATCGCCTCGCTGGTCATTGCCATGCTCATGCCCATTCTGGGCGCGCTTGCTGACTACGCAGGCAACAAGATCAAGTTCTTCTTGGGCTTCTTCCTCACGGGCCTGGTGCTTTGCCTGGCGCAGGCTATCCCAATGTCCGCCATGGCATTTTTGACCGTGTACGTGCTGTGCACCATCGGCCTTAACTCTTCTATGACGTTCTACGACGCCATGCTGCCCGACATTACCACCGACGAGCGCATGGACGCCGTGTCCAGCTCGGGCTATGCCTGGGGCTACATCGGTTCCACCGTGCCGTTCGTCATCTGCCTGGCGCTCATCATGGGCGGCCCCGCTCTTGGCGTCCCCACCATGCTGGCAACGCGTCTGTCGTTTATCATCACTGGTGCCTGGTGGCTCATCTTTACTCTGCCGCTCATTCGCACCTATAAGCAAAAGTACGGTCGCGAGCGCGGTCCCGAGGACACCATCGGCCACATCGTGGGCGGTGTGTTCTCCGAGGTCGGACACACCATGCGCGAGATCGCCCACAACAAGACCGTGCTGGTCTACATGATCGCGTTCTTCTTCTATATCGACGGTGTGCACACGGTCATTTCCATGGCAACCAGCTACGGATCGGCCTTGGGCATCGATTCGACCCAGTTGGTCCTGGCGCTGCTCGTCACGCAGTTCGTGGCCTTTCCGTCCGCCATCATCTACGGCAAGCTCGCCGGCCGCGTGGGCACGCTCAACATGATCTTGGTGGCAGTCGCCGCCTATATGGGCATTGTGCTGTTCGCCGCGTTCTTCCTAAAGACCGCCTTTGAATTCTGGGTGCTTGCCATTATGGTCGGCCTGTTCCAGGGCGGCGTGCAGGCGCTCAGCCGTAGCTATTTTGGCCGCATTATCCCCAAGGAAAAATCCAACGAGTACTACGGCTTCTTTGACATCTTTGGTCGTTATGCAAGCGTTATGGGCACCTTCCTGGTGTCGGTCGTCACCTCGCTGACCGGCAACCCGTCGCTGGGCGTCCTTTCCATTGGCGTGCTGCTGGTCGTTGGCTTTATGCTGCTGGTCCGCCTGTCCCGCATGACTCGGGCGGCAGAGCATGCCGCATAGGAGCGAGCGGCTATTGTGCCTGTCCACGGTACTCTTTTGGGGTTATCCGCAATAAACATTGCGACTTGCGAGCAATGATTTGCCCAAGTGGGTATGATGGAATCAGCTAGGTCGCGGGGCGTCGCCTGTGTTTGGCGGCGTCCCGTTTTTGTGTTGCAGGGAGGGTAAGGCATGAACGCCACAGTCGTGATTCCAACGTATTGGGCGGGCGATGACGCTTGCGCAAACGCCCCTGGCACCTATGACCATTCGACGCGACTCAACGCCGACAATCCCGAACTCGACCGCTGTCTGGCCTCGCTTGAGCAGGTACGTGACATCCCGTGCATCATCCTTTTGGTGGTCTGTCCCGTTTCTGCCACAGCCGATGTGTCGCTGCGCGTGCACGAGATTGTCGACGCGCATCCCACGCTCAAGGTCACCGTTGTCACCAACACCCAGGCCTCGCGCATTGCAGACCGGGTTGCTCAGATCGCGCCCAAGGGTTCGGGCGAGTGCGTGAGCCTGCGAGGCTACGGTGCCATCCGCAACATGGGGCTAGCCTGTGCCGCTGTGCTGGGTCATGACGCGGTTATCTTTTTGGATGACGATGAGACTGTCATCGACGCCGACTTTATGAAGCGCGCGACCTATGCGTTGGGGCAGCAGACACGTCAGGGCTTGCCGATCTTGGTCAAGAGCGGCTATTTCTACGATCGCGACGGCTCGCCGCTGGCTCCCACGGACAAGGCGGGCATCTGCCATCGTTGGTGGACCAAGCGCATCGAGTTCAACCGTTGGATGAAAAAGGCGCTCTCGGGCACCCGCATCTCGCGCTCCAACTACGTGTGCGGCGGCCTGATGGCCCTGCACGCCCGCGCCTTTACGCGTGTGGCCTTTGACCCGTTTATCACCCGCGGCGAGGACTTGGATTACCTCTTTAACATGCGCATGTTTGGCTACGACGTGTGGTTCGATAACGAGTGGACCGTGCGTCATCTGCCTCCGGAGTCCGAAAAGCGCTCACCGCGCTTTATGCAGGATGTATACCGTTGGTACTACGAAAGGGCAAAGTTGACATTCGCCGCGCATCAAAAGGAGCTCATTCCCGTTACGGCGGCATCGCTCATGCCCTACCCGGGCCCGTGGATTTCGCGCGAGCTCGACGACCGCGTGCGCAAGACCGCTATGGTCCGCAGCGTGTTTACCCGCGAGCATGAGGGCTACCTGCGCATTTGGCGCCATGGTATCGGCGAGGCAAAGGCCTATGCGCGCCAAAACGCTGCAAGCTACCTGCGTTTCCAGAGCTTTTGGCCCAAGATCATGGACGGGCTTTGGCGTGACGCACAACTGATCAGTATCCTGGAGGGGGCCGAATGATCGACCGCCGCGCCCAGCGCGATAGTTCAATATCAATCTTTCGCATCATTGCCGTTGCCTGCGCCATTTGCGTGCTGGTGTACTTTATTTTTGCCTTGGTGACCGGTATCGAGCCGATCGCCACGGTGATTGCCTGCGCGCTGCTGTGTATCTTTCTGTGCATCTTTATCTTTTTGACGCTCAATCCCGATTCGGTGCGCTCCCAGTACACCGAGGAGACGCTCTCGGTGGCCTCGGCCATGCTTGAGGACATTAAGGGCGGTCTGACGCAGGAGTCGGCGCGTTTGGTGTGCCGGCGCATTTTGCCCGAGACGCGCGCCATGACGGTGGCCATCACCGACGAGGGCAACGTGTTGGCCTGCGCAGGCGAGTTTGAGGAAAAACTACTGCCAGATTCTCCCATCCACACGCTTGCCACACGCTACGTTATCGAACATGGCATCGTGCAGTCGTTCAACCGTATGGTGGATGTCGTGGGCTCGGATGGCTCGCACAACCAAGTCCCCGCCGGCATTATCGCCCCCATCAAGGTGGGCGATCGTACCGTCGGCACGCTCAAGTTCTACTACAAGACCCCGCGCGCCGTCGACCGTACCCAGTACGCGCTTGCCTCGGGCTTTGCCGAGATCTTGTCCACGCAGCTCGCCATCCACGAGCTCGAGGTGCAAAAGGAACTCACGGCGCGCGCCGAGGTGCGTGCGCTGCAGGCGCAGATTAACCCGCACTTCCTGTTCAACACGCTGAACACCATTGC
The DNA here is from genome assembly GCA_902494605.1 of uncultured Collinsella sp. Classification (GTDB taxonomy): domain Bacteria; phylum Actinomycetota; class Coriobacteriia; order Coriobacteriales; family Coriobacteriaceae; genus Collinsella. Next base: position 2,208 of record CABUUG010000105.1, on the reverse strand, counting down.
ATCGTTTACGCGCACCGACCCGCTGCGGGCCCGCGAACTGCTTCGTGAGTTCTCATCGTTCTATCGTGCCACGCTCGACAACTCGGGATCGCTTATTCCGGTCTCGCGCGAGGTCGCACAGACCAAGCGCTACCTTACCTTTGAGAAGGCCCGCTTTGGCGAGGACCGCGTGCTTGCGACGTTCGATGTGTCCGAGGACGTGGAAGATACGCTGGTGCCGGCGTTCGTGATCCAGCCGATTGTCGAGAACGCCGTACGTCATGGTATGGGCGATGACGACGCCCTGAGGATCGACGTGACCGTTCACCAAGACGGCGAGGATGCAATCTTGATTGCCGTGGCCGATAATGGCGTGGGCATGGATGAGGGCACCGCCGCCAGACTGTTTGACGAGCGCTCTGCCCGTCCCGACGCCAGCTCTCCCCAGGGTGGCGGCGCCGGTGTGGCCATGCACAATATTTCGGAGCGCATCCATCGCTTTTATGGGCCGCACTCCTATACGCGTGTCGAATCGGCGCCGGGCAAGGGCACCAAAGTGCTCCTTCATCTTGATTTGTCAGAGAGCATCTTTGACATTCAAGAGTAAAATAAAAGGCTACGGGCTCAACGTCATGCGACGGATGCCCGGCGTAGTTAGTTGACGAAAGGTTTTATCCCTATGCTGCGTGCGATGATTGTGGATGATGAGGCGCCGGCTCGCTCGGAGCTTCGCTTCCTGCTCGAGCAAACGGGCAAGATCGGCACGATCACGGAGGCGTCGAGCGTCCGCTCCGCCATCGAGATGCTTATGGAAAGTCGCGTGGATGTCGTGTTTCTCGATATCTCGATGCCCGGTGCCTCGGGCCTGCAACTTGCCGAGGCGCTGCATAAGCTCAAAAATCCGCCGGCGATCGTGTTTGTGACTGCGTATAGTGACCATGCGGTCGAGGCATTCGACGTGGATGCCGTCGATTATCTGATGAAGCCGGTCGAAGAAGCTCGCTTGGATCGCGCGATCGAGAAGGTCATGCAACGCGCCAAGCCGGTTACGGACAGCAAGGTGACCATCGAGCGTATCCCGGTGGAAAAGGGCGGCCGCAAGGTGCTCATTCCCGTGGACGACATTCGCTTTATCATGGCTAAGGACGATTACTCCTGCATCTATACCGTCGATGATCGCTTTTTGTCGACGACCTCGCTGGCGCAGTTTGAGGCCAAGCTCTGCGACTTTGGCTTCTTCCGTGTTCACCGTCGCTATATCGTCAACTTGGCGTGCGTCACGGACGTCGAGACGGTGCCCTCGGGTGCCATCCAGCTGGGCATTACGGGCGTCGACGAACGCGTGCCGGTTTCGCGCCGCCGCGTCGTGCCGCTTAAGAAGGCCCTGAGTCTCTAGCACACTGGCCCCGCAGCCCTGTAGACCCATCGTCTGCGGAGCCGTGGGGCCTTTTTGTATGTATCTGCCGAATCGTTTTTTGCGGAAGGGATCCCATGAACAGTGCAAGCGCCAAGCGCATCGACATCATCTCGGACACCCACGGCTATTTATCGCCTGCGCTCCTGGACGAGCTTGAGGGCGCGGATCTGATTATCCACGCCGGCGACCTTACGTCAGAGATGGACTACGAGCACCTATGCACCATCGCCCCCGTGCGGGCCGTACTGGGCAACAACGATTACTACCGCGACTACGGCTCCGATGTAGACCGTCTTGCACTCTTTACCTACGAAGGCCTCAAATTCGCCGTAGCCCACTACCGCGAAGACCTTCCGGTGGGATCCGTAGACGTAGCCATCAACGGCCACACCCACGTAACCAAAGAAGCCCAAGTGGGCCGCTGCTTAGTCCTCAACCCGGGCAGCGCCAGCTACCCCAGAGGCACCCGAGGCCCCACCATGGCCAGAATGCTCGTAAAAGACGGCAAGATCATAAGCACCAAATTTATTGACCTAGACTAACCGCAACAAAAACGGGGGATGCAGATGCGTCCCCCGTTTCCATTTGAGCCAAAGGCGGAAGTTCAACAAGATCCATCAGACCAACCCCGTCGAGGAGCATGCGGGCTAGCCGCGCAGCGGCGCACGCCCGCAAAACTGATTGAACAATGTGACAGCAGGGAAGGTCTCCGGGGCTGAGGGCGGGGGTTAAGTTTGTCGCGAGTTCCGCACGCAAAGGAAAGCACTTAATGTGCTTTCCGTCTTGCGCAGGACTGTAGAGCAGCAAACTTA
>CABUUG010000104.1 GCA_902494605.1 uncultured Collinsella sp. | reverse complement strand
GAGAGCGGCGTAGCCTACTTCGCTTAATACGTTTCCATCGGGTACAATCCCTTCGGGTAACAACACCCGCCACCGACACATCCGGTGGCGGGTTCTTTTTTGCTTCGCGCATGCAGGAAGGACATCATGGAAAGCCGCAAGCCGTATCTCGCCACCCTGCCCGGACTTATCCTGGGCTGTCTTGTTTGCTGTGCACTCTGGGGATCGGCCTTTCCCTGCATCAAGATCGGCTACGCACTCTTTGGTATCCCGGCGCACGATAGCGCCTCGCAGCTGCTCTTTGCGGGCTTGCGCTTCACGCTTGCCGGCGCCCTGGTTATCGTTGGGATGAGTGCGGCCCAACGCCGCCCCCTCATTCCGCAGGCTCGCGACATCAAGCCCATCTTTGTCTTGTCGCTCTTCCAGACTATCGGGCAGTACTTCTTTTTCTATCTGGGCCTCTCGCGCGCCAGCGCCATGTCGAGCTCCATCATCGAGGCCAGCGCCAACTTCCTCGCAATCCTCTTTGCCGCCCTGGCATTTCACGCCGAGAAGCTCAATACGGCCAAGGTGCTTGGCTGTGCGCTGGGCTTTGCCGGCGTCGCACTCGTCAACCTCTCGGGCGCAGATGGCACCTTTGGCTTCAGGCTCGATGGCGAGGGCTTTATCCTAGCCTCCACTGTCGCGGGTGCTCTTTCGACCTGCCTGATCGGCATCTTCTCGCGCAAGCACGACGGCGTCTTGCTTGCCGGGTGGCAGTTCTTGGTCGGCGGCCTGGTCCTCACCGCCATCGGCTTTTTGATGGGTGGCACGCTCTCCCCCACGACAATTGCCCCCGCCATCGCGCTCATCATCTACATGGCGCTTATCTCCGCGGTCGCCTACTCGCTGTGGTCGCGCCTGCTTGCCGTCAACCCCGTCAGCCGCGTCTCGGTCTTTGGGTTTATGAACCCGGTCTTTGGCGTACTGCTGAGCGCGCTGCTGCTCGGCGAGGGCGCTGGCACGAGCCCCATTACCGTCATCGTTGCCCTGCTGTTGGTCTGCGGCGGCATAATCATCGTCAACAAACCCAAAAAAGCCTAGCGAGCTCACCTTTTTAGAGAGAGCCTTCACACACTTTAGCTTAATGGAATGCACTGGCTCTCGTTGATTTCGTACCGAGCCGCGGCGGCAGACGCTCGTCTTGCCGCACCGCGCCTGGGCGTTATGGCCGGTGGCCCCCGCAAACGCAAAAAGGGCGCACGACCATCGCAACGGTCGTGCGCCTTTTTTCTAGCGTATCTGGACGCCGGCTTTCTTTTTATCGGCCTTGACGCGGTAGAGCTCCGCATCGGCAGCGCGAAGCAAGTCTTGCCAGGTATCGACACTATCACCGACCCGTGCATAGCCGATGGACATCCGCAACAGATACGGCACCTCGGCATGCGCGAGCTCGTCGTTGATTGTCGCGCACAGATGCATGATATCCTGTTCCGCCGCTGCCTTTTGGAGCACCACGAACTCATCGCCACCATAACGCGCGATAAAGCCACCAGACGCCGAGCAGACTTCTTTGAGCGCAGCGGATATGACCTGAAGAGCATGGTCGCCCTCCACATGTCCATAACGATCGTTAATCTGCTTAAAGCCGTCAGCGTCCATCATAAGCAGATACACATCTTCGGCCTGATCCACATTTGAAAAGAGCGACAGCATATAGGTCTCAAAACGGTTGCGATTGTTGAGGCCAGTCAACGGGTCGGTCGAGATCAGTTGCTCCTGGCAGATGATATAGAGCAGCAACATGCTAATCATTATGCCGACACAAAGGCCAGGCACCGAGTATACGATCTGAAAGGTACCGCCCACCAGGGCCGGAATGGCGAAAAATGCCAAGGTTCGATAGATAGCCTTCGTCTGCAGGCTCTCGACCCTGCGAGATTGCACAAACGCATGCAGGGACGTATGTATAACGTAACAGTAGCTGACAATGGGCTGGATCATATAGGCAAAGCCGCGACGATACACGCCCTGCGAATCGATATAGAACAAGGCGTGCGTCCAGTAACTGGTAAAAGCCAGCACGACCACCAGAGCCGTAGGCAACGTTACAAGCACCACCCTATAGCGCGAGGTCACAAGGCGAGAGCCCTGCATCGTCTCGGAATAGATAAACCAAATGAGACACGCGATGGCAAAGAGCGAAAACGAAACCGCGTTGGAAATCCAGTTGGCAGCAATACCCAACGTGCCGTCCGCACCATCCGAAAGCGTCCAGATCATATCGAATAATATGTACGCGGCAGAGGTGTAGCCAAGCATGCTAAACAATAGCTGCAGGGTGCTCGAGAACAAGGAGCGACGACTTCGCGCGGCAAGCCCGATAAGAACAATCATGCATAGCAGGAATATCTCAATCTTGAGTGCCTTAACCACTAGACGCCATCCCTTCAATATCCGAATGGTCAGAATCGCCCAATTCGAATCAGGGCAATAAAACCCCTTTACTCCGCAGGGATAAAGGGAATCATAGCAGAGCGCCCGAACATCACTGCAAAACAGTTTCTGTTCGGGCGCTCGGACGGCGCGAATTGCACGCCGGCATCATTGATTGATAGCGATTGCTACTCGCCATCGATGTCGGTCGCGACGGCCTCCTCGATGGCCTCGACACCGGCAGGCGACAGGTCCTCCTTGCCCTGACAGAACTTCTTGTCGACCCAGCCGGTCAGAATCGGAGCCATGATTGCCGTGATGATAACGGCAGTGGCGATCTGGGCGTACGCGGTGGGCGCAAGCTCGGCGTAGCGCGGCGCGACCTCGGCGAGAGCAACCGGCGTGGTCATAGCCGTGCCGGCGATGGTGGAGCAAGCCACGGCAGCCTTGCCGTTACCACCGCACAGGCGCTCGAACGCAAAGGTGATGGGACCGACGACAAACAGCGTGACAAGGCCCAGCAAGATGCCGGAAATACCACCGGTGATAAAGCTCGACAGGCTCATGGACGCGCCAAGCTGAAATCCGATGACGGCAATCGCAGGGTTGGCACCGGGAACTAGCAGGTTCTTGATAAACGGGAACAGGTTGCCCAGAACCATGCCGATAACGAGCGGCAAAATGGAGCCGATGATAGTACCGACAGGGATGTTGGCAAGGCCCGAAACACCAAGGATGATCATCGTGACGGCGGGGCCGGCCGTAAAGAACAGGATACCGACGGCGCCCTGCTCGGACTCATCGCCGAACTCGCCCATGATGCCCGTATAGAGCGCCATGTTGCAAAACGTAATGCCGCCGATGATAGACACGGAGCTCAGACCCAGGAAGTTGTCGTTAAAGAAATATGCCACGCCCAGGCCGAGAGCCGCTGCGACGACCAGCTTGGGGATCAGCACGACGATACCGGTCTTGATGGCGCCCGGCGTGGACTTAAAGCTGATGCCGGCGCCCACAAACAGCAGGATCGCGGCGACGATGGTATTGGACCCACCGCGGCAGGCAGCCGTAAAGAAGCCGCCGATCTCAAAAACCTGCGGGCAGAAGGTGTTGAGCAAAAGACCGACGATCATCGGATAGATCATGATGTCGCCCGGGATGCGCGGGACCTTGAATTTCTTTTGCTCGTTGGCGGTTGCTTCCTGTGCCATGAAACCCCCATTTCCGCTGACGGGGCACAAAAGCCCACGTCACGCTTTGCTACAGTAAAGTTTGACCATGGTACCAGAAGAAATAGACCAGCTCGGTGAAAAATTCTACAAGTTGGGATGGAACGAGATTCGGCGCCCGCGACGCCAGCCCTATATAAGGCTCAAGACGATATAGAGTACGATGCCCGAGACGCAGCACCACAGCATCGATTTTGTCTTGACCGCCACGGCCACGACGCCGGCGGCCGCAATCCAGGGAACCAAGGCAGGCCAGAATCCCGCGTCGAACGCGCCGGGGCTCACCAAGTCGTTGGCGACCAGCGCGGCAAAGGCAGCGGGCGGGATATAGCCCAGGGCCTCGGTAATGCGGGGCGACAGGGTCCGCCCGCGCAAGGCGAACGCCGGCGCGATGCGAAAGAACGCGATAGCAGCCCACGACGACAGCCACAGAACCAAGAACTCGTTAACGGGCATCGCGGGCACCTCTTCCGTCAAATACAGCATCGCACGCCAGCGCAATGGCAATGCCGACCACGACGCTTGCCGGCACGGCAATATTCGCGAGGCCCAAGAACTTGCATACGGCGACGGACACCGCGCCCGAAACCGCCGCGACAACGTTGCCGCGCGACAGCCGCTGCGAAAAGAGCAGGCAGATAAAGAGCGAGGTGCAGACAAAAGCTGCAATGGCGGTGGGAACATCGACAACGGTGCCGACGATGCCGCCCGTCGTACACGAAACGCCCCATGTTGCGATAAGGATCACGTTGAGCACGAAGGACTCACGCGGGCCCCAGTCGTCCTTCTCGACCAAATTGGCTAGCGAGATGCCGTACGCTTCTTCGGTAAGCGTCGCGGTGACCGCCAGCGTCTGACACTTCGAGGCACTCTTCAGATGCGGGGCAAGCGATGCCGAATATAGTGCAAAACGCGAGGAGATGGCGGCGACGCTCGCGATAATCGAAGGTGCCGGTACGCCCGCCAGCCAAAGATTGCAGATCATAAACTGGCCGCTGCCCGTCACAAACGTGCTGCTCAGGGCAAAGACCATCCAGGGCTCCATTCCCGTCTGCCCCATGATCATTCCGCACGGCGCGCCTATTGCAACATAGGTAAGCATCACTGGCCAGACGGTTCTAACGATTTTGAGCACCATACGCTTCTCATCCTGACAAGGTCTCCGAGCCGCATGTAGCGACACGGCAGAATCATCATCCGACAGCAACCGAGTTCACCTACAATTGCCACCGGATCGAAAGACACAACTTTTTAGGAAGTCATTATGACAGCTATCGATCGAGACCGGGCGCGCGCGGCCTTCAAAAGCTACACCGATGCCTACGACGCCACCAACCCACGCATCGCGCTCAAAATCGAGCATACGTACCACGTGGCCGAGGCATGCGATGCCGTAGCGCGCGAGCAGGGCTGGTCGTCAGAAGATATTGACCTGGCATGGCTTTGCGGCCTGCTACACGATATGGGCCGCTTTGAGCAGCTGCGACGCTGGGACACCTTTAAGGACGCCGAGAGCATGAGCCATGCGGCGCTGGGGATCGAGGTCCTCTTTGGCGAGAATCCCGCCGATGCACCCGCCGTAACGAGCATCCGCGACTTTATCGATGACCCGGCAGAAGATGAGCTCATCCGAGCGAGCATTGCCTATCACAGCGATTTCCGCCTACCCGCGCGGCTCGACGTGCGCACGCGGAGCTTCTGCGATATCGTGCGCGATGGTGACAAGATCGACATTATGCGCACCATCGCCGACAGCACCGTCGACACTATCCTCAAGGTGGACGAGAAGACGTTTCTCGGCAGCCGTTTCTCGTCGCCGACACTTGCCGCCTTTGACGAGCACCGCTGCGTCGCACGCGATGAGCGCGATGAGCCCGCCGACTTCTTGGTGGGGCTTATCTGCTTTATGTTTGAGCTCGTCTATCCGGCAAGCCGTGCGCTGGCGCGCGAACAGGGTGATATCCACCGCCTGCTCGACGCGCCCTTTGGCATTACGCGGCCCTTTACCGACCCCGCCACGCAGGCAACCTGGAGCCGCCTAAAGGACGAGATGCGCGACTGGCTGGCGCGCGCTTAGCGCTCAAGCTGGGCCAGTAGCTCCTCGACGACCTCGACGGCGTCCCCAACAACCTTGTACTGGGCAGCACCGAAAATGGGGGCATCCGGGTCCTCGTTGATGGCGATAATGCACTCCGCCCCACCGATGCCGGCAAGATGCTGGATGGCGCCCGAAACACCGATACTCACGAGAAGCTTGGGCGAAACCGATACGCCGGTCTGGCCAATCTGATGGTGATACTCCAACCAGCCGGCCTCCACGACAGGTCGCGTGCAACCAAGCTCGGCTCCCAGAGCCTCGGCGAGCCTTCGCATCAGGGGCAGATTCTTCTTGGAGCCAATGCCGCGGCCCACCACGACCAAGCGCTCGGCATCGGCGATCGAGACCTGCTGCCTCCACTCCTCGGCGGGAATCGAGATCTCGACACGGGCCTTAGCATCATCCGCAAGCGATATCTGGGTGATCGTGCCGGAGCGGTCGTAGTCAAAGTCGGGCGCCTTAAAGATGCCGGGACGAACCGTTGCCATCTGGGGACGATGATTGGGGCAGACGATGGTGGCCATCAGGTTGCCGCCAAACGCCGGACGCGTCTGTTGCAGCAGTCCCGTCTCCGTATCCATCGAAAGTACGGTGCAGTCAGCCGTAAGGCCCGTCTGCAAGCGCACGGCAACGCCGGGTGCCAGTTCGCGGCCAAAGGCGGTCGCACCGTATAGGATGGCCTCGGGTTTGCATTCGGCTACCAAATCGCAGATCAAGCGGGCGTAGACCTCCGCATCGTTTTGGCGCAGGCGCTCGTCGCGACAGGCCAGGACTTCGTCGGCGCCCGCGCAAACCAGATGCTCCAGGTCGCCGAGAGAACCCTCGGGGCCCATGCCGGCCAGTGCCACCAGACGGCAGCCGCGAGCATCGGCAAGCTCGCGGCCCTTGCCCATAAGCTCATAGGCAACGGGAGTCACCGTATCGCGCTCGTCGGTCTGCACGAATACCCAAATGTCTCGATACGCATCGAGGTCAACCGCACCAACGGCCTCGTCACGCTCGATCGAGATAGCGTTGACAG
>CABUUG010000103.1 GCA_902494605.1 uncultured Collinsella sp. | reverse complement strand
CGGTGCCCTCGAGCGAGGGCGTCACGTAGTCATAGCTCAGGGGCACGGGGCGCGGGGCGTCGACAACCAGGTCGCAAGCAGCGCCGGTGTGCTCTTCGAGAGAGGCGGCGATTGCAGTGACATCGCCAAGCGTGGCGCTCATGAGCATAAACTGCGTGTGGGGCAGGGTGAGCAGCGGCACCTGCCAGGCCCAACCACGGTCGGGGTCGGCAAAGTAGTGGAACTCGTCCATGGCCACGCAGCCCACATCGGCGTCCTCGCCCTCGCGCAGCGCATCGTTGGCAAGGATTTCGGCCGTGCAGCAGATGACGGGCGCCTTGGTGTTGATGTGCGTATCGCCGGTGATCATGCCAACGTTATCGCGGCCGAGCACCTGTACCAGATCGAAGAACTTTTCGCTGACCAGAGCCTTGATAGGAGCCGTATAGTAGCAGCGCTTGCCCTGTGCCATGCCCATAAAGAGCATGCCTAGCGCGACGAGCGATTTACCCGATCCGGTCGGTGTTCCCAAAATGACATGGTCACCGGCAGCCAGGTCCATGAGGGCCTCTTCTTGGTGATCCCACAGTTCAATGCCGCGATCGCTCGTCCATTCAAAGAAGCGTTCGAAGGCCTGGTCGGGCGTGAGCCACGGTTCGGGCTCGCTGCCGTCCTCGGGCTCCCACCAGGTGGGGGAGAGCGCACCGAGTGAGCCGAATTCGGCTTCGGTTCCCGTGCCGCCCGAGAATGAGCTGGCGGCGCCGGCGCCGGAGACGGTGCTGGCGGCGGTATCTGTCGTGGTCTGTGCCATGTGTTTGCTTTCTCTCGCGATTGTCCGCCAACTATTATGGCGTAGCGGCGGCGCGGGGTGCCAGCGCGCGAGAAAATGCAGGAAATGGGCGTTCTGTCCGGCCGTTTGGTGCGGTTGCCAGCTAAGTGAGTAGACTTTTTGCGATGTCGCGAGCACATGGCTTTTGCGCAAGGGCTCTACCTGCGGTTTAGTTTTCGTTATTCGGGCTGTGCTTGGCTATTGCAAAAAAGTCTACTCACTTAGGTTTTGAGGGTTGCTTGCTGACGCCTATTTGCGCTTGTTTGTCGACGCCGCGACCATCAGAAGCCCCTAGGACTCTTGCGGCAGGCGCTTCTTGCCTTTGCGGGCGCGGTTTCTAAAGTTCTCGACGGCTTCTTCCATGCCCAGAGGTACATAGGTGAGCTCATCGAGGTTTTCGGGCAGGTAGCAGGCAAGGCTTTGCTCCTGCGCGCGGCCCGCCGCGAGCTGTTCATCGCTGGGCTGCGCGCCGGGTGTGGCGCAAATGCCATAGACGGCGGCACCCATCTCGCGCGTGCGGCACTCGTACTCGGTCTCGGGATGCTCGGGATGGTCGCGGCGTACGTCGTCACTTACCCAAAGCGTATCGTAGCCGGCCGCGGCAAACTGCCCCAGGGCGTAGTCGCGCAATGGCTTGCTGTCGGTGCGCAGCGTGACGGTGGCGTCGGCTGCAAAGAGCGGGCGGTAGAGCATCAGATGGTCGACATGGACGAGTCGTTTTTTGGCGTACTTGGCCTTGGGCTGCGGCGTGGGAAAGTTGATGGTGATGGCATCGAGCTCGCCTGCGGCAAACAGCTGCGGCAGCGATGCGGCGCCTCGGGGCAGGACGAGTGCGTTGGCCAGTTCCTGCTCGTAGATTTTCTGTGCGGCATAGGCGATGCAGATGGGCTCCTGGTCCATACCGATAAAGAGCGTGTTTGGCTCGTGGACCGCGCGCTCTACAAGGTACGTTCCCTTGCCGCAGCCAAGATCCAGGTGAAGGTGTTCGAATGGCTTGCTGCCAACTGGCGCACAGGCTTCACGCCAATCTCCGGCATAGGCCTCGGGGTTCGTCTCAATCGCATCGGCGTAGCGCTCCAGGCGCTCCTCGAGCACAAAGTTCTTAGGCGTGCGAACGTGGACGGCTCCCATGAGGCTCCTTGGTCATAAATATGGAACGCATAGCTGCGCGTTCCGTCAATGGGTTGAAAAGGGGTGGGCATTATTTGCCCGAAAGATGCGGTACGGCTCGACGGCGAGTCGTCGGTGCCTACAGACGCTTGAGAATCACATAGCGGTTGAGCTCGCCGCTGCGACCGTCGGCATGGAAGCGCTCAAGCTCGCGCACGGGGACCTCGCCGCTCTTGTAGAACGTACGGACGCCGCGCACCAGGTCGGTGATCTGCTGATCGTCAAAGTGATGGCAATAGCGGTAGGCGTGGCGGTCGTTTTGCCAGCCAATGAGGTGGTCACCGGCTTCAAATTGCGCGGAATCGTAACCATCAAACGGCGGGGTGAGCTCGGCGCGGGCCTCGGCGCGAACAGCCTTGCGCGCCATACGCTCGTCGTTCATAAACTCCCAAAAGCTGATGGCGATGATGCCGCCTGGGCGCGTCTGGCGCACCAGGGCGTCGAGCACGCGTACGCGGTACTCGCACGACGGCACGTGGTGCATAAAGCCAAAGCAGACCGAGATGTCGGCGAGCGGGGCGTCGAAAAGCGCGTCGGGTGTCTCGGCGGGGTTGAGCTTCATGAGGGCGTCGAGCACATCGAGTTCCTGGAAGTGCAGGTTGGGAATACGCAGCGCGTGGCCATGTGCATCGATGGCCAGGTCTTGGCACGAGTCGACGCCGTAGAACTCAAACGGACAGTTGGCATCTGCCGAGGGGTTTGCGCCGTCGACGCCCTTGGCGGCAAGTGCGCCGCCGGCGGCAAAGTTTTCGAATCGCATATTGCCGCAGGCGAGATCGAAGACGCGGACGGGATGCTCGATCGTGGCGACGTCGAGCTGTTCGAGCGCGATGTCCATGGTGCGCACCCAGCCGGGCCACGGGGCCTGGCGCGTATCGGAGAAGGAGGCGGAGTGCTCGCGATAGAACGTGTTGTTGAGCTGGATGAGCGATGAGGCGAAATCGCGGTTCACGGCGCGGAACTCCCTCCGTTGGCGGTGCGGAATTAACAGTACGACCATACTACCGTTAACGCCGCAACGGGGACAACCAAGCTACGGGTCATTGCTTTGTTTGGACACATTTCCGCAGTTCATATGCACCCGCAACCGCCGGTTGTCAAAAATCTCACTAGAATAGGTGGCATGCTTTTGGCGGTGGCGGATAGATTTTTAACTGTGCAAGGCGCCTTAAGAACAAAAACGGTCCGGCGGCACGGCTGGCATCACATAGGAGGAACCATGAATGTAGAAACTGCGCAGCGGCTCGCCGACCTTCGCCGCAGCAAAGGCTTTAGCCAAGAAGGGCTGGCGCGAAAGCTGGGGCTGTCGCGCCAGGCGGTCAGTAAATGGGAGCGCGCGGAGAGCTCACCCGATACCGAGAACCTGATCTCGCTCGCCAAGCTTTATGGCGTGAGCCTGGACGAGCTGCTCAATCCGAGCGACGAGATCGAGGACGATATCGAGTTTGAGAACGAGGACCGCGCTCGTCAGCGCGAGGCCGAGGCGGCAGAGCGCGCACGCACCCATGAGGCGGCGGCACGAGCTACCGAGGCGGCAACACAGGCGAGTGATGCTGCGGCCAAGGCAGCGCAAGCGGCAAGCTGGAGTGCGCAGGCTGCCAATGCGGCGACGGCTCAGGCGACGAGTGGCGGCGCAGTTGGCTCGACTCCGGTGAAGGGCCCGTTCCAGTCGTTCCCGTATTGGGCCGTGTGTTGGCTGCTGTTCTTTTTGCTGATGTTCCTGTTTGGCGCCGGCCCCTTTGCCGCGCTGATCTTCTTTACGATTCCCATCTATCACTGGGTTGCGCGTGCGCTCGATGGTGATTGGGCGCGCGGGGATATTCAGGTTGGTCCGGCACCGGTGGCGGTCAGGGCCCAGGGGAAGGATACTTCTGCGGAACCTGATGCTGACGTGGCTACCGCGGCCACCGCTGAGCCATGTGCCAAAGAAGGTGACGAATGATGAAGCTTTCGCATGAATCCAAGCTGCGCCTGGGCGTCGGCATCGGAGCGTTTGTACTGATTATCGGGCTTGTTTTTGGCGTTTCGCGGACTTTGATTCATTTTGATGGCCCGTGGGATCTCGACGATGTTATACCCGGCTTGTCCGGTATGGACGATGCGGTTGACGAGGACGATCTTTTGGATGGCGGTAACTATTCCGCTCGGCCTCAGCAGCTTTCGAGCACGACTTTTGATGCCGATGAGTTCCGCTACCTCGATTTCGATATCAATGCGGCTTCGGTGGACGTCAAGGTTGTTGATGGCAACAAGGCTCGTGTTATCGAGCGGGGGCGCGTTGCCAAGGGTATGGATGCCTCCAAGGCCGCGACGCAAAACATCGCATCCGTCGAGGACTCGACGCTCAAGGTTTCCCAGTTTGGAAGTGATGACGATAAGGCAATCGATCGCTCAGTTACGGTCGAGCTGCCGCGCCGTGTTGCCGAACATCTGAAGGGAGTCAACGCGCACGTGGGCTCGGGTGATCTGCAGATTGTCGGTGTCATCTGTGACGGTTTCGACCTTTTCCTGGGTGCGGGAGATGTAGAGTTTACGGGCAGCGTGACTGATGCGCTCAGCGCTGAGGTCGGTTCGGGCGATGTGACGTTCGAGCTTTACCAGGCCCCCGCGAAATCGATGGACGTGAGTGTGGGCTCGGGCGATGTGGAGATGACGGTTCCGAACTCGACGGGCTTTAAGGCGAGCCTCACCTTGGGCAGCGGCGACTTCGAGAGTGATTTCCTTCCGCTTGGCTACGACGGCGAGACCATTTTGAATCTTGAATTCGATAACGGGGATAAGTCTGCTGTGTATAGTTTTGAAGTCGATTCGGGCGACATGTCGTTTGATTCGGAGTAGTGAGGCAGACGAAAGCCTAGGCGAAGATATAGACGCGCTGTTTGATGAAGGCGCCGAAGCCGAGATCGGCTCCGGCGCCTTTGCCTTTACAATGGGGACATGGAACAGATTATCTTGAACATACTCGAGGCCCTGCGTCGCGGCGAGACCGTGGACGACAAAGCGCTCGTCAAACTGATACATGCCGAGGCACGCCGTGAGGGTGCCGACAAGCGCGATCTGGCCAAGCGTCGCCTGCTGCCGTTTTACCAGCGGGTGAAGCGCGAGGAGCCGGCTCGTTGGACGGTATGGAATGTCGATGCCGAGCTAGAGCGTCAACTGCTGCAGGTGCTACGCATGAAGCCTCGTCGCACGGCTTCGGGCGTAGCGACCATTACCGTCATCACCAAGCCGTGGCCGTGCTCGGGCGATTGCCTGTTTTGCCCCAACGACCTGCGCATGCCCAAAAGCTATCTGCACGCCGAGCCGGCGTGCGCCCGTGCAGAGCAAAACTGCTTCGATCCATATCTGCAGGTGAGCGCCCGTTTGACGGCGCTTTCGCAGATGGGGCATGCGACCGATAAGATAGAGCTCATCGTGCTCGGTGGCACCTGGAGCGACTATCCGGAAGGGTATCAGACGTGGTTTATGTCGGAGCTTTTCCGTGCGCTGAACGATGACGCCGTTGCTGGTGTGGCGGCTAACCCCATGTTGGCGCGTCCGAGCATCAGCCGTGCCGAGGCGGGGCGCCTGCTCGATGACGCTCCCGCCGATGCCCTGCCGCCGGTGGTGGCGGAGCGTCGCGAGCGCTATCGGGCCGCCGGCATTGCGACCGACGAGGCCGAGCTTACGAGCGGCGTTGCCGACGAGCAGGAGCGTGTGGATGCTGCCGTGGGCGGGTATAACCGCGCGGTGCGTCGTCTGTACGGCCCCGGTACGCCGTGGGGCGAGGTTGCCGAGTGGCAGGCGGCAACGATGGAGGAGCTTGAGCGTCAGCAGCACATCAACGAGACGGCGAAGCATCGCGTGGTGGGGCTCGTTATCGAGACGCGCCCCGATGCCGTAACGCCGCAGGCGCTTACGCTCATCCGCCGCCTAGGCTGCACCAAGATTCAGATGGGTATTCAGAGCCTTGACCAGCACCTGCTCGATATCAACGAGCGTCGCATTTCGGTGGCGCAGATCGAGCGGGCGTTTTCGCTTGCGCGCTTGTTTGGCTTTAAGATCCACGCGCATTTTATGCTTAACTTGCTGGGTGCCACGCCCGAGGGGGACAAGCGCGACTACGAACGCTTTATGACCGAAGGGGCCTTTATGCCCGACGAGGTCAAGGTTTACCCGTGTGCGCTCATCGAGGGCTCGCGTCTGGTGGGTTGCTATGAGCGTGGCGAGTGGCGCCCCTATACCGAGGACGAGTTGCTCGATGTGCTGGCCGATGACATCGTGGTGACGCCGTCGTTCTGCCGTATCAGTCGCATGATCCGCGATTTTAGTTCCGATGACATCATGGTGGGCAACAAGAAGCCCAACCTGCGTCAACTCGTTGAGAACCGCCTGGCTGCTCGGGGTGACGGTGCAACGGTGCGTGAGATTCGCTATCGCGAGATCAGCACGGCGGGTGCCGACTTGGATGAGCTATCTCTTGATGAGGAAGTGGCGTACGAGACGCCGGTGACTTACGAGCGCTTTTTGCAGTGGGTGACGCCGCAGGGCAAGATCGCGGGCTTTTTGCGGTTGTCGCTACCCGACCATTCGTTTGTTGCCGCGCATGCGGACGAGTTGCTGACGATGCCGGACGAGGCGATGATTCGCGAGGTACACGTGTATGGCATGGCGGCGCGCGTGGGGTATCAAGGCCAGGCGGCCCAGCACCATGGGTTGGGGCGTCTGCTCGTAGAGCGTGCGTGCGAGATTGCCCGGGATGCGGGTTATACGCGCATCAACGTGATCAGCGCGATTGGTACGCGCGAGTACTATCGCCATTTGGGCTTTTACGATCATGGACTCTATCTGCAAATGGAGCTCTATATGAACATG
>CABUUG010000102.1 GCA_902494605.1 uncultured Collinsella sp. | reverse complement strand
GCAACCGTGGTCGAATGCTGCTTGCCGTCACGCTCGTACTCGATGGCGATATCGTCCTTACCGGCAGCCTTGCCGATGGCATCGTAAACATCCATCCAGGTAGAGCACGATACTCCGTCAACCGAAAGGATCGCGTCGCCGCCCTCGATACCCGCCTTGGCGGCAATAGACCCCTCGTCAACCTGACCGATCACGTTGGTATCCATCGGCACGGTGACACCCGCAATAGAGTAGATGCTCATAAGCAGCAAAAAGCCCGTCAGGATATTGACGAGAATGCCCGCGAGCAGCATAAAGGCGCGCTTGAGAAAACCCTGGCCCAGATAGGTATGCGAACGCTCTTGCGCAAGGAACTCGGCTTCGCCGCACGGCAGCTCCCACACATCGCCCTCGGTAGTCGCATGCTCTCGATCGAACCGGCGGCCGTCAAAGGTGGTGTAACCCGCAGCGTCTCGAGGCAGTGTCTGATACTTGGTGGGATAGTAGCTCGGCGAGGGCTTCTCCCCTTCCTCATACCAAGGCGCGATAGAGCCCCAACCCAAGAGCAAGGCGCATGCCTCGAGCACAACCTCCTCGGATAGCTCGAGCTCGACAGCAAGGTCGGCCACGGTCACGCGACCATGACGATAGATAGCCGCGAGCACGCGATCGGCGCAGGAGACATCGGTCGGATCCATACCGCAGATGGCAGCGTAGCCACCCAGCAGCAGCGGGGTCACGCCAAACTTGGTTCCAATGCGACGCGACGTGTAATGGATGTCAAAGCGGCACGGCAGGCCCAAAAAGAACTCGGTCACACGGACGCCGCAGGCACGCGCCGCCAAAAAGTGGCCGCCCTCGTGCAAAAACACGAGGACGGAAAGCATCAGCAGGCCCCAAAAGACCGATGAGAGAACGCTCAGAACAGTATCCATAAAACGAAAAAGCAATCCTTATGGGTTAGGAACGGGTTGCGGCGAGCACCTGCGCAGCCTTTTCACGCGCCCACGCATCGATGTCGCGAAGCTGCTCAAACGAATCGACCGCCTGCATATCGTGGGCATCCATGCAGGATTCCACAATGCGATCGATATCGGTAAAGCTGCAGCCATCGTGCAGGAAGGCATCGACGGCGACCTCGTTGGCGGCATTGAGCACGCACGGCATGGTGCCACCCGTCTTGCCGGCACGTTCGGCCAGTGCCAGACAGCGGAAGGTATCCATGTCGGCAGCATCAAACGTGAGCTGCCCCAGCTCGCGGAAATCGATACGAGGCGCCGGGGTATCCCAACGCTCGGGATACGAGAACGCGAACTGGATGGGAATACGCATGTCGGAAGCACCGAGATGCGCCATCACGGAGCCGTCGGCAAACTCGACCATAGAGTGAATCTTGGACTGACACTGCACGACCACGTTAATGAAATCGAGGTCGCAGTTAAACAGATGCATGGCCTCAATGCGCTCCAGGCCCTTGTTCATGAGGGTGGCGGAGTCGATGGTGATCTTGGCACCCATGGCCCACGTGGGATGTGCGAGGGCATCGGCACGCGTCACGCGATCTAGCTCGTCGCGCGTGCGGCCAAAGAACGGACCGCCCGAGCAGGTGAGCCAAATACAATGAGCCTCGCGCGGGTTCTCCCCCAGATAGCACTGGTAGATGGCGGAGTGCTCAGAGTCGACTGGAATAAGCTGGCCCGGTTGCGCCAACGGCATAAGCAAGTCGCCACCGACGACGAGGGACTCCTTGTTGGCAAGGGCAAGGCGCTTATTTGAGGTCAAGGCCGCATGGCTCGCCTCGAGACCGGCGGCGCCCACAATAGCAACGAGCACGCAGTCGACATCGTCGCGACGCGCGAGCTCGCAAACCGCCTGCGCGCCAACGCCGAGCTTCGTTCCCTCGGGCAACTCCTGCAGCACGGCGTCATCGCCATGAGCGACATCGGCCACGGCAACCGCCGGAACCGAGAACTCGCGGGCAGCGGCAACGAGCTCGGAGGTACTGGAGTTAACGGACAGCGCCGTCACCTGCAGGCGATCGGCATGCTGACGGCACACATCGAGTGCCTGGGTGCCGATAGAGCCCGTACAACCCAGGATGGCAACACGGAGGCGTCCATCGGGGCCATACGTCGTCTGGAAGGACATTACAGCACGCCTCCGATCATCAAAAGCAGCTGAGCAGTAATGCAGCCGAAGATAAGCGAGTCGCTACGGTCGAGCATGCCGCCATGGCCCGGGATAAGGTTGCCGGAATCCTTGACGCCCACGCCACGCTTGATGCGCGACTCGATGAGGTCGCCGATAACGCCCAAAATGGACACGACCACGCCGCACAGCAGCGCATAGGGCAGGCTGAGTTTGTAGAAGTGCGTCGCCCACAGGATGAGCCAAATCAAAACCGAGCCCAGGATGCCGCCGACAAACCCCTCCCAGCTCTTTTTGGGAGAGATCTTGGGAACCATCTTGTGCTTACCGATACGGCTGCCCACGATGTAGGCAAACGAATCGGAGACCCAAAGGGACGCGCAAACGCCCACCGAAAGAAGGGCGCCGGCAAAACCGGGCACGGCATCGCGCAGCAGCACGATAGCCGACAGCATAAAGCCAGTGTAGATGGGACCCATGAGCGTCACGGCCACATCAGAGATGCGGGTACGCGGCGACCAGACATACCAAATGCCCACAGCGAGCATCAGGGCAAAAAGCAGGGCATTCAGCAGCATCGAATCGCCCAACGCCGACAGCGGAAAGAGTACGGCGGCAGCGATACCCATGCGCTCGTTAGCCATCTTGCCATCGAGCCTTGTCATACGGAAAAACTCATAGCAGCACAGGCCGCTCATGACGGAAACAAAGATGGCCGTGGGCACGATACCCAAAACCAGGCACAGGATAAAGACAACGGCGTAGACGATACCGGCGGCGGCACGGGTAATAAAGCCCGACAGCCACGAACCGGTGCCGCCCTTCGCTGCAGGCGCTCCCGCAGTGGCAGCTTTGCGCGCAGGCGTCGTGGGAGCAGATGCCTTGGGACGATCGGACACGATTAAGCCTCCTCGGTCTTGCTCAGTCCACCAAACCTACGGTCACGGCCCTGATAGGCCAAAATGGCGTCGATAAGGCCCCAACGATCAAAGTCGGGCCAATAGGTATCGGTGACGTAGAATTCGGAATAAGCCACCTGCCACAGCAGATAGTTCGAAAGGCGCAGCTCACCAGAAGTGCGAATCACAAGCTCAGGATCGGGAAGGCCAGCGGTATAGAGGTGGGAAGCCACCATGTCGTCATCAATTGCGCCAGGATCGATCTTACCAGCGGCAGCGTCGAGTGCTATCTGACGGACAGCGCGGGTAATCTCGGCACGCGCGCCGTAGTTGACGGCAAGCGCCAGCGTCATGCCGGTGTGATTGGCGCACTCGGCAAGACCTCGCTCAAAGACATCGCGGGTCTTCTTAGGCAGTGCGGAAATATCGCCCAAAAAGACAACGCGAACGTTTTCGCGCTTAAGCAGCGGCAACTCATCGATAAACGTCTTGGCAAACAAATGCATCAAAACGTTGACCTCGTGCTGCGGACGATTCCAGTTTTCGGTGGAAAACGCATAGGCCGAAAGGACGTCGACACCCAAGCGCACGCATGCGGTAATGATCTCACGCAGGGAGACGATACCCGCCTTATGGCCCTCGGTGCGTGCAAGACCGCGCGACGTGGCCCAACGACCGTTACCGTCCATGATGCACGAGATATGGTGCGGAATGTTATTGAGGTCAAGGTCGGAAAAACCGACGCCCGCAGGGGCGTCGGCAAAGTACTCGACCAGTTTATGCTCGTCGTATTGCACCTTAGATCTCCATGACCTCGGCTTCTTTTTCCTTCAGAAGCTCCTCGACCTTGGCGACATACTCATCAGTGTGCTTCTGGACCTTGGCCTGCTCGCGACGGACATCGTCCTCGGTGAGCTCCTCATCGCGCTCGAGCTTGTTGTTGAAGTCGCGACGGATGTTACGGATAGAAACCTTGGCCTGCTCGGCGTACTCGCGGCACTCCTTGACGAGCTCGCGACGGCGCTCCTCAGTGGGAGCCGGGAACGGAAGACGAACGACGGTGCCATCGGAGTTGGGGGTAATACCCAGATCGGAAGCGCCGATGGCCTTGACGATAGCATTGATGAGTGCCTTGTCCCACGGCTCGATGAGCAGCATGTGGGCCTCGGGGGTCTTGACGGCGGCAACCTGCGTGACCGGCGTGGGAACACCGTAATAATCGACGGTGATGTCGGACAGAATGTTGGCATTGGCGCGGCCGGTACGGACCTTGGAGAAGTTATGCTTGAGGGACTCGAGCGACTTGTCCATATGGGCGGTGATGTTCTCTGCCATGCTTAATCCTCCTGATAGACGAGCGTGCCGACGGGCTCACCCGAAAGCGCGCGCTTGACGGTGTCCTCGCCATCGATGTTGAGGACCAAAATCGGCATACGGTTGTCCTGGCACAGTGCCGTAGCCGTGGAATCCATAACCTGCAGACCGCGGACGAGAACCTCGTGATAGGTAATCTTGTCAAAACGGACGGCATCAGCGCACTTGACGGGATCCTTATCGTAGATGCCGTCAACCTTGGTGGCTTTAATCAGAATCTCGGCGCCGATCTCACACGCACGAAGAGCCGCGGCGGTGTCGGTCGTAAAGTACGGATTGCCCGAACCGGCGGCAAAAATAACGACGTTGCCCTTGGAAAGGTGGTTGATGGCGCGACGGCGAATATAGGGCTCGCAGATCTCGTTCATCTGGATAGCGCTCATCACGCGGCAGGGAACATCGTTATGCTCGAAGGCATCCTGCAGGGCGAGCGCGTTCATAACGGTTGCCAGCATGCCCATGTAGTCGGCCTGAGCACGCTCCATGCCACCGGCAGCGCCTGCCATGCCGCGGAAAATATTGCCGCCGCCGACAACGACGCCGACCTCATGGCCAACGGCTAGCAGCTCCTTGACCTGCTTGGCAAGATGGTCGGTAACCTTGGGGTCGATGCCATATTGGCCGTCGCCCATCAGTGCTTCGCCGGAAAGCTTAAGAAGCACGCGTTTATATCGGATGTCGGACAAAGCGATCCTCCTTTAATTAGACTCTCAATATGATATCAAAGGCTCTGATAAGAGCCATGAAAAAGCAGGCTGTGAGTAAAACCCACAGCCTGCTCATTACCAGCTACAAGAGCTTATTTACTCGCCACGGACCAGACGGTCAAAGGCAACGACGGTAATGGTGTCGCCGAGCTCCTTGGAGACCTGCTCAGCGTACTTCTTGATGGTGAGGGAGCTGTCCTTGATGAACTCCTGCTCGGTGAGCACGGACTGCTTGTAGAACTTCTCCAGACGGCCGACAGCCATCTTCTCCTGGATAGCCTCGGGCTTACCGGACTCGGCAGCCTGAGCCATGTAGATCTGCTTCTCGTGCTCGACGGTCTCGGCCGGAACCTGATCGCGGGTAGCGCAGATCGGGGCGACGGCGGCAACCTGAAGTGCAACGTCGTGAGCGAAGGTCTTGAAGGATTCAGCCTGAGCGGTCTCAGCCTTCTCGAAGGCGAACTCGACGAGGACGCCGATCTTACCACCCATGTGGATGTAAGAAGCGAGCGCGCCGTTCTCAGCCTTGCGGGCAGCGAAGCGGGAGATCTTCATGTTCTCGCCCATGATGTGAATCATCTCGGTGAGCTCGGAGGAAACGGTCTCCTCGCCCATCGGCTTCTCGAGCAGAGCGTCGACGTCAGCAGGCTCGGTGGTAGCGACAACCTCAGCGACCTTGGAAGCAAAGCCGGTGAACTTGGCGTTAGAGCCAACGAAGTCGGTCTCGCAGGAGAGCTCGAGCAGAGCGCCGGTCTTGCCATCCTCGGAGACGAACGCGGCGACAGCGCCCTCGTTGGTCTCACGGCCAGCCTTCTTGGCAGCCTTGGCAAGGCCGTTCTTACGCAGAACGTCGACAGCGGCGTCCATGTCGCCGTCAGCCTCGACGAGAGCCTTCTTGCACTCCATCATCGGGGAGTCGGTCATCTCGCGGAGCTGCTTGACCATAGCGGCGGTAATCTGGGCCATTGTGGTTCCTTTCAAAGAGATGAAAAAGAATTAACTAAGACTGATTTACTCGGCCTTGGGCTCAGCGGCCATCTCGGCCTCGGAGACCTGCTCCTTGCCGGAGCCAGCGAGGCAGGCGTCAGCCATGAGCTCGCACATAAGGGTGACAGCGGAGATAGCGTCATCGTTGCAGGGGATGCCGTACTCGACCTCGTCGGGATCGGAGTTGGTGTCGATCAGAGCGACGACGGGGATGTTCAGGCGCTGAGCCTCCTTGATGGCGTTCTCCTCGCGCTTGGTGTCGATGACGAAGAGAGCCTGGGGCAGACCCTTCATGTCGCGGGCGCCACCGAGGTTGGTCTGGAGCTTGGTGAGCTCCTTGCCGAGAACAGCCTGCTCCTTCTTAGGCAGAACAGCCATGCGGCCGTCCTCGACCATGGCCTCGAGCTCCTCCATGCGGTTGATACGGGAGCGGATGGTGACGAAGTTGGTCAGCATACCGCCGAGCCAACGCTGGTTGATGTAAGGCATGTTGGCGCGCTCAGCAGCGTTCTTGACGGCCTCCTGAGCCTGCTTCTTGGTGCCGACGAACAGCACGTTGCCACCCTTGGCGACGTTCTTGACGAAGGTGTAGGCCTGGTCGGCGTCGAGGATGGTCTGCTTGAGGTCGAGGATGTAGATGCCGTTGCGCTCACCGAAGATGAACGGCTTCATCTTGGGGTTCCAGCGACGGGTCTGGTGACCGAAGTGGCAGCCGGCCTCGAGCAGGGTGCGGATATTAATCTTGGTAGCCATGTTAAACCTCCTGTGGTTTGCCTCCGCGCGGG
>CABUUG010000101.1 GCA_902494605.1 uncultured Collinsella sp. | reverse complement strand
TGCCGGACTTAGCCTTCTCGTACTCACCCTTGGCGGTGTTCATGTTCACATCGGCTGCGGTGAAAGCGTCCTGGGCGGCATCCCGCCCGTTTACAGCTGCGAAGTAAGCTTCCCTAGTAGTTCCAAAGTTCTTCTGCGCCTCGGCGAGCTTGCCCTGAAGCTCCTTGAGTTGCGCCTTCTGCTCCTGCGTGCCGCCTGCGTTGTAGGCGGAATCGATGTAGTCGTTCAGGAGCTTCTTGAACTCGGAGACAGTGAAATCAGCCTCACTGTCAAAAGAGCTGTAATCGAAGATTGTTACCTCGGAATCGGTGTTCTTACCGCTACCGGTCGCGATGCCAATAGCCTTCGTGCCGGCATCGATGATGTTGAGATAGTGCCCGCACTCATGGTAGATGCTGCTGTAGTGCTGGTAGATATAGTAGGAATCATATCGATGGTTTCCAAGGTCACTATTCTTCTCGACGTACTTATCGAATGCCTCTTTTTCCTGAGTGTAGAGACCGGTGTAGGGCCAGCCTAGGGTGTCCTCAGTCTCGCCGCCGGTATATGCACCGCCTCCACCGGCAAGATTTTCACCGTTATCCCAGTAGCAGCCCGAGTGTCCCCAGATGTTCGATGAATATGATGCATTAAGGGCGGCTGCCACAGTCATGCGGAGGCTGACGCTGAGCGCCGACTGACCGTTCGCCTTGCGGAGGTTGTTCTGGGTGTCGAGATATGTCAAGGCGTTGCGCATCTGCTTCAGGGAGAGCGGGTTGGTGTCACGAGACATGTCATGATCGACGTACTGGTCATACCATTCGGCCTTGTCAGCGGCACCGGTCAGCATCGATACGGCTTCCTGGGCGTTCTTTTTCTGCGTGGCTGTGAACTGGCTGCCGCCGATGATGTAGTTCATGAAGCCGAACATACCCTGACTGATGACTTCCTGGTCAACGGTCATGTTGGACTTTAGGTCTGCAATCTGCTGCTCAAGAGCCTCAACCTGGGCATTAGCAGCGTCATAAGCCTTTTCCGCGGCGTTCGAAGCGGCGCAGGCTGCCTCCCACTCGCTGCGCTTCTGCTTGCGAACTTCGACAAGCTTATCGTACGCGGTCTTCTTGTCTGCTTCGGTCTGCTGTGCCTTCTCGTATGCGGCCTTGGCGGCGTCACGCTTACTGGCCGCGTCCTTGTACTCCTTGTTTGCCGCATCGTATGCAGACTGGGCAGATGCCACAGCAGCGTTGGCGGCGTTGGCCTTCTCCTGCGCGGCAGCGACGGCAGCCTGGGCGGCCTGCAGATTTGTCTGTGCGGTGGCGTCGGCATCCGTCGCGGCATTGAGCTCCGTCTGCGCGGTCTTGAGCTCACCAGCAGCAGCTTTCTTGGCGGCCTCAAGCGCACTCAGGTCAACACCCGTACCCGAGACGGCAGCATCGAGCGCGGCCTGCGCTTGGTTGAACTTCTGCTGGGCGTTATCGCGCGCGGTGGTCGCAGCTGCGAGGGCAGCGGCAGTCTCCTGCTTCTTGGCCTGGGCAGTCGTCAAAGCTGCCTCGGTATTCTGCTTTTCCTGCTGGGCGCTGGCCTCGGCAGCCTTGGCCTGGTCCAGATTGGCCTGTGCAGTAGTAACGGCCTTATTGGCGTCATCGAGCTTTGTCTGCGCGTCCTCGACGGCCTTCTTGGCGGCCTCGTACTCGTCCATACCCATGGCCTCGAGCTTGGCTTGGGCATCATCGAGGGCCTTCTTGGCCTCATCCTGCTTTGCCTTGGCGTCCTTGAGCGCCTGGGTCTTATCCTCGACACTCTTGTTGGCTTGATCGAGCTGATCGTTCAGGTCGCCCAGCTTCTTCTGCTGCTGCTCGGTCTTTTCGACGGCGGCTTTGAGCTCGTCAATCTTCTCCTGGAGCGCGGCGACTTCTGCTGCGTTCTGCTCGATTTCGTTGTCGCTCACAGCCTGCGAGGCCTGATTCTTTTGCTGCTGCGCCTGCTTTTGAGACTGGCCCGCCGCGTCGGCCTTCTTCTGGGCGGCATCGTAGGCGGCCTGAGCGTCCTTGAGCTGCTTTGCCGACTCCTCGGCCGGCTGGGCAGCCGTCTTTACGACCGCTTGGTTACCGGCGGCAACGGTATTCTCTACAGAACTACCCCCCCCCTGAACAGAATCGCCGTTATCGGTTGACGGTGCGGCGATTGCCGCCAGCGGCGACATGAGCGGCTGAGCGATGAGGCCCGCCGTCAAAACGGTTGCGACGGCGCGGTTGGCAACGCCCTTGACGTTGACGGCCTTGGCCCGAGGCTCAAAGTGTTGTGGACTGTAGTTTGCCATGGCTTTCTCCCTTTGACACGGATGTATCCATACGCTTCAAAATGTAGGAGCTGATTTTTGAATTCTGTTGCGCAACATTGGTCGCCAGCGGATTTTTTGAAATAGGCGCTCTCGTGCTTCACAATTTCGTCACATATGTAGGAGCTGGTGCATCATATTCTTGCGGGATGGAATTGAGCCTGTGATTTGCATTTGCTCCCGCGTCATCCGCCCTATCGGATTCCGCATCCAACAGACACCCCGCCCGCCACGGTGTAGAGTTAGGACAACGGGCGCGTTGCGCGGACCGCGCTGGAACGAGGTGGACATGGAACTCGACAAACAACAGATCAAGCGACTGCGCGAGCGTCATCATCGGCGTCACGGCATCCGCCCCGCTCATAGCGAAGCCATGGAAAACATCACCCGCTTCCTCAAGCGCGCATTCAACATTCGCGAGGGTCGCGCGCCCTATCACGTGATCCGCAAGCGTTTTGTAAACGGGGCGCGTCTGACTGGCTCCCACCTATGCATCCTCATCATCGCCATGCTGATCGCGAGCATCGGCCTCGATATCGATTCGGACATCGCCATCGTGGGCGCCATGCTCATCTGCCCGCTTATGGGATCGGTCCTTGCCATGGCATATGGCATCGCCACGCTCGACCGCGAGATTACCGTCGAAGCCGTCGCCAGCCTTGCGCTGCAAATGGCCTTTTGCCTGGTCACATCCACGTTGTACTTTAAGCTCTCGCCCCTCGGCACCACCACGGCCGCCATTATCGACAACTCGACGCCCACCGTGTGGGACCTTGCCGTCGCGCTCGCGGGCGGCTTTGCGGGTGGCCTGGGCAACTCGCGCGACCAGGAACCCGCCACGCTCATCGCCGGCGTGGCCGTGGCAACCGCGCTCATGCCGCCCCTGTGCGCGGCGGGCTACGGCATCGCCATCGCAAGCGGGTCGCTGTTTCTCTCGGCGCTCTACGAGTTTGGCATCAACGTGGTCTTTATCGCACTGGCTGCCGAAGCCGTATTGCTTCTTTTACGTGTACCGCTCAAGCGCGACCTCAACGGCGACGGCATTGTGACCGCCGAGGAAAACGCCGAGGTCGACGAGCTGTCACGCAAGGTGCGCCGCCGCATTATTGTGGGCACGGTAGTCTTTGCCATCCCCTGCATCGTTATGACCGCGGGTTCCATTGGCTCGGCGCAGGCCGGCGTGCAGGACGGCTACGGCGTCACCGAAACCACGCGCGAGCTTGCGGCGGTGCTGCCGGGCTTTAAGGATTACACCGTCGCCGTCGAGACCTCGGCCACCGAAGGCGACGAGGAGGGCATCGTCGAGCGCGAGATTGTCGCCCATGTGACGACAAGCGAGGCACTTGGGGCACACGACCGTCACGTCGCCCGCAAGCTCATTGACCTCAACGTGCCCGAACTCGATCGCGTGGAGTTTGATGTGGAGTAATGCGGAGCATGGGATGGCTCCCGCGCACAGGCGCAAGTCGCGGCGAGGCTCAGACGCGACGCAGGCACAAGCAAAAAGCGGGACGTAGTTCACGTCCGCGCCCCGCTCGCTGTTTTATTGCCGTGAATCAGACGTCCGCATCGACATCGCCAGACCCCACCGTAAACGCTGGATCGGTGCTCACAAGATAAAATCGGGTCACCTTAGTATTTCTAATTAGGTAAATCTGCCCCTGATTGCGTCGGCGCGATATATACGCAACGTGAACCGTGCCGAATTCTTCGCCGTTTTCCTTCTTTAATATCAGGATGTTGGGGTCATCCGTACGCTTAAACTGCCCGTCAACGCAGCTGCCGTCTTTGTCGACCAGTTGCCATCGACAGCCATCCTCCTCAAGAAAGGCCAGGATTTCCCGACTCGTTTTGTCATCCCGGTAGTAACCATCAATGGCAAACCCTTCGGAAGCGCATTCCTGCATATAGGACGTTTCTCGGCTTATAGCAAACAGCCCTGTAGCGCCCAGGAGCACAGTCAGACAGACCACTGCAAGGGTTACCGAAATAGCACGGCGGTCCATGTTAGCCCAATCGATAGTTGTTTAACGGAGCGCGAAACATACCTGGAGCCTCTGATATCAGGGGGAACGTCGCCAGCAGGCTGGCGACAACTATATGTTTCTGATATCAAAACATATGGCTGCCACTCGCGGAGGGGGCATCGGCGAACGGCGTGTTTTCATACTCCATTGGTCAAACCTAAGCGCGGCCCTACAGCTCGTACTTGTACACGCGGTAGATGTACTTTTCGGCTTCCATCTCGTAGGTGGTGATGGCCAGACCGTAGCGATCGTCTCGTCGTTTGGCAGATAGGTCACACTGTGCTGGCCTGCGTTGAGCGAAAAATCGCCTTGGGCCTGCAGCAACTTGTCCTCTAAGCCCGAGCCGGCCCAAAAATCGGGCAAGTCCACGGAAGGCTGTAGCAAGGTCATTTACGCAACATATGTCCAGCAAAAACGGGTGGTAGCCGGTACGGCTACCACCCGTTTGTCTCATATCTAGCCCATAGCAGACCAGCTACTTCTTAATGCCGCGCCCCAGGCGCTTGGCGACCGATGCAACGGCCTCCTCACTGGCAGATCCGCAGCTCGCACAGCCGTCGTGGGCACGCATCTGACCGGTGACCTCGTCCATCGCGAGCGGCGCCACCTTCTCGAGCTTAAAGCCTTTACCGGCGCGCATGTTTTCCTTGGCCACGCTAATCATGAGCTTAATGCGGTTGAGCTGGTTGACCTCGGACGCACCGGGATCATAGTCCACCGCGACGATGTTGCTCTCGGGGTGCTGGCGGCGTAGCTCCTTAATCACGGCCTTGCCCACCACGTGGTTGGGCAGGCACGCGAAGGGCTGCGTGCAGATGATGTTGGGCGCACCGTGATCGATCAGGTCGAGCATCTCGGCCGTGAGCAGCCAGCCCTCGCCCATGTTGTTGCACACCGAAAGCACCGTGCGGGCCTTGTCGGCCATGGTGCCGATGCGCTCGGGCGCCTCAAAGCGGCGAGACTTTTCGAGCATCTCCTCCACCGGCGTGCGCATCCAGTCCACGAGCTTAATAAGCGCTTGCATGCCCGCGCGTGTAGTGGCAGAGCTTCCCAGCTCGTCCTTCTGCAGCTCGGCGTTGCTCATGGAGTACAGGAAGAAGTCGAGCAGGCCCGGCACTACGGCCTCGCAGCCCTCGCGCTCGATGACATCGACCACGTGGTTGTTGGCCGTAGGGTGGAACTTGACCAGGATCTCGCCAACCACGCCCACGCGCGGCTTGGTACCCTCGCCCACGAGCGGCATGGTGTCGAACGCGCGGATGGCCTCGCGGCACAGCTTGGTGTAGTTGTGACGGTTGAACTTGGGCGCCAGCTTGCGGGCGCGCGCCATGTACTCCTCGTAGAGCGCATTGGCGGCACCGGACGTTGCCTCGTACGGGCGACAGCGGTAGAGCATCTGCATCATCACGTCGCCAAAGAGCACCGCGTAGACCGCCTGCTTGAGCAGAGCCGGCGTAATCTTAAAGCCAGGGTTGTCCTCGCCGAGCGCCACGGCCGAAAGCGAGATCACCGGAATCTCGGGGTGGCCGCTCTCACGCAGAGCCTTGCGGATGAGTGCGATGTAGTTGGTGGCACGGCAGCCGCCGCCGGTCTGGCTGATAACCACGGCCGTCTTGGACAGGTCGTACCGACCGCTCTCGATGGCCTCCATAATCTGGCCCGTCACCAGGATCGACGGGTAGCAAATGTCATTGTTCACGTAGCGCAGGCCGGCCTCGACGGCATCGTGGTCAGTCGAGGGCAGCAGCTCCAAGTTGTAGCCGGCACCACGGAACACCTCTTTGACCAGATCAAAGTGGATCGGCGCCATCTGCGGGCACAGGATGGTGTAGCCCTCCTCGCGCATCTGCTCGGTAAAGGGCACCTTGGGCCACGCGGTCGAAGCACTCTCGCGCTGCGCCTCGAACGTGTACTTGCGGCTCGCGAACGCGGGGGCATCCGTGGAGGGCGCCACCGGCGCGGCATCGCCCTGCTCGTAGGCCTCGCCCGCGGCCGTTGCCTCAGCCAAGCGCTCAGCCTCCTGGTCCTTAAGCGCAGCCATGAGCGAGCGGATGCGGATGCGCGCGGCACCCAGGTTGGACACCTCGTCAATCTTGAGCACGGTATAGATCTTGCCGCTGGCTTCCAGAATCTCCTGCACCTGGTCGGTGGTCAGGGCGTCCAAGCCGCAGCCGAAGGAGTTGAGCTGAATCAGGTCCAGGTCGTTGCGCATCGTCACAAAACGGGCGACGGCGTACAGGCGGCTGTGGTACATCCACTGGTCGACGACGCGGATGGGACGCTCGGGCTTCACCAGGTGCGCAAGCGAATCCTCGGTAAAGACCGCAAAGCCAAAGCTCGAGATAAGCTCGGGCAGGGCGTGGTTGATCTCGGGGTCGTTATGGTAGGGGCGGCCGGCGAGTACGATGCCGTGGCCGCCGTGGTCCTCGACCCACTTAAGAGCCTCCTCGCCCATGGTCTGGATATCCTCGTGGAAGCGCGCATCGGCCTCAAAGGCAGCGTTGACGGCGGCATCGACCTCGGAGCGCGTGATCTTGGGTCCACGCACGC
>CABUUG010000100.1 GCA_902494605.1 uncultured Collinsella sp. | reverse complement strand
GGAGTGGGGCGACAGGGCCGTGTGGGAGGACCTCCACCACAGGGACCCGTACCCGTTCTGGCTTGATTAATGGATAGAAACGGATGTTCTATCGGGACACACATTTTGTCCTATAAGCCCAAGACGGTGCGGTGTGGATGCTTGTCGAGAAGTCGAACCTCACGTCTCGAAGCCTGTCTGCCGCAAGCGGCATCGACGCCGATCGCAATCAAAGTTTTGGAATCATGGCAGAGGCAAATACCAGGTTTGAAACGCCTCGTATCCAGATTTTCAAATCGAAGATTGAGGCTTCGGGCGCGACTGCGGGGATTTATGCGATCAACCGCAACGTCGTGAATTCGACCCTGTACCATGCCGCGATGATCGATTTACGAGGGAACGCGACGATTACGATTCCGATGGACGGTGCCGTGCGCGATGTGAAAAAGGATGTCGATACGGGGCAATGGCCTAGTTCCCAGAGCGGGCAGGTCATCGGTGTTGCCGGTTCGTCTACGATTTCGGATATCGTCGGTTCTGCCGAGGTCGCCCATGATGTGGTGATTGATTTTGGAGACGGGCAGGAGCCGGACCCAACGCCGGACCCCGAGCCGGCTCCGGAGCCCGATCGCATGCCCAATCCCGAGCAGAAGCCTAACCTCAAGCCCGTAGACAAGGATGCAAAGACCACCACGACGGTCACCAAGACCGTTACGACCAAGACTGCTGCCACCAAAAACGCTTCCGACGCCCTGGCCGCCACGGGTGACAACGCCGCGACGGCGGCAGCGGCCCTCGGAATCGCCGGTGCGTCCGTCATCGGCGCCGGCTTCGTCGCGTCCAAGCGCCGCAACCGCTAGAGCAAGCTTTCATAGCCATTTTCAGCCGCCGCGTGGGCACAAATGTCCTCGCGGCGGCTCTTTGTATTTCCGCAGGTAGAGGCCTAGGTTCGCATCTACGAACCTAGGCGTACGGAGTCATTTGGCGCATCTTGGTTGTACAGGACCACCACAAAGGGGACAGGCACCTTTGTGGTGGTATAGCCTTTCGACCAAGGAGGCCGTTATGAACGGAAGCCACTTTAATATGGAGACCCAGCGCGAACGCACCTGCTCGTTGGTCCACGGTACTTGGCGCTGCGTGGGTGCCAAAATAGCTTGCGCCGGCGCGTGCGCGCTTATGGTTGGCCAGCTTCTGCTGCCGAGCGTGGCGCTGGCGATGGAATGCGCCGATCCCGCCGCTGGGACGGATGAGGTTGCCGCGGCTCCGGTGACGCCGACGGTTGCGGAGGATACGGCGGCTCCGGCGCCGGTACCGGTGGCCCCGGCTGCGCCGATGACTGACACGGCTCCGGTGGCGCAATCCACGGCAGAACCTCAGCAGGCTCAGCAGGACGCATCAGCGGCAACGGTGAACGATGCGACACTCGCCGAACAAAACACTCCCAGCGACAGCGCCGCCATGCCGGCGAGCAACGCCATCATGCCCTGCGGTGTGACCGATGTTGTTGGCGGCAGCGACGTTAGGGTCAATACGACCGTGGTTTCCCGCTACACGGACTGCGCGCTTCCGAGCAATGTCACACTCGAAAAGGGCCAGTCGTATACCTATGATTTTCCCGATGTTGAGGGCGGCATGCCGGATGAGCCGCTCTGCGAACTTGTCGAAACCAAGTACTACCGGGCCGATGCTGCTTCGGGCACCCTGGCTGAAGTCCAGGACACATCTATGTCCGATGTGACGGCCCGCTTTGAGCCTGTTGGCGATCACATGAGGCTGACGCTGACCTTTACGGGTGGCGCGGCAGGCGGCTCGTATCGACTCACGCGCAATGAGGCTCTCTATATTGGCTCGGCACTGGAGTATACCGGAACTGACTATGAAGGCAGCTCGACTATCCTCAACGAAACCAGGTACGATTATTACCTCCGCTACGTCATCAATAGCGAAATTACGCTCGTTGCGTCGGAAAACGAAGCCCTCCATAACCTGGACGTCAACGACGTGAAAACCGACTACGCGCCCGGCGAGGCACCGCGCGCGACCGCGACGATCCCCGCTGCCGATGCCGACAAGTACGAGATCGCCTACGAGTGCTGGGAGGAAATGGAGCTCAATATGGAATCCGGGGAGTCGGTACCCGTCGCCTTCTGGTATTCCGATCCCGCAGAGTACAAGCCGGGCATGAAGAAGATTGACCACTTCGAAGAGGGCAAGTTCTACATGTATTCCGTCAAGCTGAGGCTCAAGGGCAACAATACCGTGGCCGATGACTGCAATATGAACGTCAACGGTCATTGGGCGCACCACATCAAGACCGTCAACGGCGTCTTCGCGCCCAATGCTGACAATATGCTGTGCGAGGCTCCGATTGATGAGTGGCGGGCAATCGACCTTATCGAGATTAACGGTGCCATGACCACCTTTAAGGCAGGCGACAGGCCGGTCTTTACGGCGGGTACTCCGGCGGGTTCCGACTCTATTCTCCAGTGCGAGTTCTGGACGGGCGGCGACGGCAGCGAAGTAAATTCCGTTGAGTTCTGGGACCAGCACATCACCAACCATATCGACGCGTTTAAGCCCGGTGTGACCTATCGTTACGGCCTGTACTTTAAGCCGGCGCACGGTTTCTACTTTACGCCGAACACCAAGCTGGTGGTCAATGGCGTGGAGTGCGGCTACCAGATGGGCGAAGCGAGTGTAGTTGATCCCGAGAGCGGCTGGATTGAAACCCTGTGGCTCAACACCGATTTGACCTTTACGCCTGAAGCCACGCCGACTCCCGATCTGCAGCCTACGCCGGATCCCAATCCGACACCGCAGCCTGAGGTTAAGCCCGAGACCAAGCCCGAGGTGAAGCCCGAGACCAAGCCCGAGGTGAAGCCCGAGACCAAACCCGCGGCCAAGCCGGCCACGACAACCGCCACGACCAAGACGGTTGAGAAAACCACGCAGGCCAAGAAGGGCGATGCTGTCCTGACTACCACGGGGGATACCACCGCGATGACGGTCGCCGCCTTGGGCATCGCCGGCGCAACCGTTGCCGCGGCCGGCATCGCCGCGACCAAGCGTCGCAAGCGTTAGGTTTTGGCGACAACGCCCATTCTCGGCTTTTGCAAGATCTCAATCTGTAACACCAAGCCAGATATTTGGGTTCCAGGTGTTACAGATTGAGACGAACTGTTCGGCCGCCAACCTAACGTCTCGATCTGTAACACGTAGCGAGGAATTTGGCCTCCAACTGTTACAGATTGAGACAAAGCGGGGGGCGGCTGGAGAAATATCTCGATCTGTAACAACTACAAGGCTCAACAGGGCCTAACTGTTACAGATTGAGACAAAACGACCGGGCAAGTCCCCAACCACCACAAAGGTGCCTGTCCCCATCGTGGTGATCGGGCGGCCGGCATAAAAAAAGTCCCCGCCGGGCGTGTGCTCGACGGGGACTTTGCCGTTTGGTGGCTAGCGCCGCAGGTGATTACTCGCCCAGCAGGCTCTTGGTGATCGAAGCGGCGGCCTTCTTGCCGGCGCCCATCGCCAGAATGACCGTAGCGGCACCGGTGACGATGTCACCGCCGGCCCAGATGCGGGGATCGGTGGTCTGGCCGGTCTCCTCGTCGGCGACGATGTAGCCCCACTTGTTGAGCTCCATCTTGCCGCCGATCTTCTTTGCGAAGGGGTTGGCGTTGGTGCCGATAGCCGAGATCGCGACGTCGCAGGGGATCTCCTCGATGGCGCCCTCGATGGGCACCGGGCGGCGACGGCCGGACTCGTCAGGCTCGCCGAGTTCCATCTTCTGGACCTTGACGGCGCACACGGAGCCGTCCTCGCCAGCGACAAACTCGAGCGGGGAGACGAGCGGCAGAACCTCGACGCCTTCGGCCTTAGCATGGTGCAGCTCGGCGCGACGGCAGGGCATCTCGTCCTCGGTACGACGGTAGGCGATGATGGCGTGCTCGGCGCCCAGGCGCTTGGCGGTACGGACGGCGTCCATAGCCACGTTGCCGCCGCCAAAGACAACGACGTTCTTGCCGTGCTTGGTGGGGGTGTCGTACTCGGGGAACTTGTTGGCCTTCATCAGGTTCACGCGGGTGAGGTACTCGTTCGCGAAGAAGACGTTGGGCAGGTTCTCGCCGGGGACGTTGAGGAACTTGGGCAGGCCAGCGCCGGTCGCCACGTAGATGGCGTCGAAGCCCTGCTCGAACAGCTCTTCGGCCGTGGCCATGTTGCCCACGACGGAGTTGTACTCAAACTTGACGCCCATGTCCTCCAGGCCGTCAATCTCGCGCTTGACGACTGCCTTGGGCAGACGGAACTCGGGGATGCCGTAGACCAGCACGCCGCCGCCGGTGAAGAATGCCTCAAAGACGGTAACGTCAAAGCCGTTGCGGGCGAGCTCGCCGGCGCAGGTGATGCCGGACGGGCCGGAGCCGACGACGGCGACCTTCTTGCCGTTCTTGGGAGCCATCTTGGGCGTGGACGCGAGCTCGGGGCGGTCACCCAGGAAGCGCTCGAGCTGGCCGATGGCCACGGGCTCGGACTTCTTGCCACGGATGCACTTGCCCTCGCACTGGTTCTCCTGCGGGCAGACGCGGCCGCAGATGGCGGGAAGCATGGAGTCCTCGCGGATGGTATCGAGAGCGCCGCCGAAGTCCTTCTCGCGGATCTGCTCGATAAAGCGGGGGATGTTGATGTTGACGGGGCAGCCCTCAACACAGAACGGCTTCTTGCAGTTGAGGCAGCGCTCGGCCTCGGCCAGCGCCATCTCCTCGGTGAAGCCCTTGTCGACGGGGCGGAAGTCGCAGGCGCGCTCAGCAGCCGGCTCCTCGTTATCGGGGGTGCGGGGCGACTTCATATCGGCAACGAAACGACCGTTAACTAGTGGCATGCGCAGCTCTTTTCCTCATAGGCCTTGAGGGACTCGCCCTCTTCGGAACGGTAAGCGGCCTGGCGGGCACGAAGGTCATCCCAGTCGACCAGGGTGGCATCAAAGTCGGGGCCGTCGACGCAAGCGAACTTGGTCACGCCGCCCACCTCGACGCGGCAGCAGCCGCACATACCGGTGCCGTCAACCATGATGGGGTTGAGGGACGCGGTGATGGGGGTGTCGTACTTCTGGGCGGTGAGGGTCGAGAACTTCATCATCGGAACGGGGCCGACACAGAAGACCTGGCTCACGGCCTTGTCCTGCAGTAGGCGCTCCAGCGGAGCGGTAACAACGCCCTGCTCGCCGTAGGAACCGTCGTCAGTGGTGATGTGGATGTGGTCCTCGTCGAGGAGCTCGCGGAACTGGTCCTCCATGAGCAGGAGGTCCTTGGTGCGGGCGCCCATGATGGCGTGCACCTCGTGACCGGTCTCGACCAGGTGCTTGGCGACCGGGAAGGCAATTGCCAGGCCGACGCCGCCGCCAATGACGGCGCAGGGGCCCTCGGCCATCTCGGTGGGAACGCCCAGCGGGCCCACGACGTCGCGCAGCGACTCGCCGGCCTCGTAGGTGGAAAGCATTTCGGTGGTCTTGCCGATCACCATGAAGATGAACTCGACCCAGCCCTCGTCACCGTTCCAGCCGGCCAGGGTAAACGGGACGCGCTCGCCCGTCTCGTTGGCGCGAACCATGAGGAACTGTCCAGCGTGCGCATGCTTGGCGATTGCGGGCGCCTCGATGCGGAACTTGAACACCTTCTCCGAGAACTGCGTCTTCTCCAGGATCTTATACATAGAACCCCTCTCTTGTTAGGGCTGCCGAACCGTGCCTCCACGGAAATGGACGGTAGCCCGAATAAAACCGTACGCGCACAGGCGTTGTGCAGACATACGGTGCAAATTATACCCTCATGGACATGTCGCTTACGTGTGTCTTCGGCGGTTGGGAGCAGGGTTTATCCACTTTGGCCTTCCAAAGGGGGAGAGGTTTATTTTGGTCGGTTTTATCAGGTAAAACGGCAAATGGGGCCGGCCTCGCACATCGGTGAGACCGGCCCCCATTGGAGCGCTGCATATGTATGGCGGCACAGGGTTTATTGCGGTGCGGCCGCTGCGGTGTTTCCGTATACAGAACCTGCCAAAATAAACCTGTCCCTAAATAGTAGGTTCTAGTGCTTGCCGTTGGCGGAAGCGGCGCCGTTTACGTGATCGCGGGCGTAGATTACGCCGTGGACGATGGCCAGACCGGCGGCATCTGCGGCGCGGGCGCAGGTGTCCTGGAAATCCTCGGCCTCGCGGGCGCGCAGCTGCTTAAGAACGTAGTCGGCGACGGCCATCTTGCCGGGAGGGTTGCCGATGCCGGTGCGGATGCGGCTGAAGTCGCGGCTGCCCATCTTGTCGATGATGGAGCGCAGGCCGTTGTGACCGGCATGGCCTCCGCCCACCTTGACGCGTACGTCACCGGCGGGAATGTCGAGCTCGTCGTGGATGACGAGCAGCTCCTCGGTCTTGATCTTGTACTCGCGGCAGAGCTTGGAGATGGGCCCGCCCGAGGTGTTCATGTACGACTGCGGCTTGACCAGCACAATCTGGCGCTTACCGCCCTCTTCCTCGGGATCGTTGATGTTGATGAGCGCGACCTCGGCGCCGGCTTGGTTTTTCCAGTACGTGACGCCGGCCTGACGGGCCAGCTCGTCGATCGCCTTAAAGCCGGCGTTGTGGCGGGTCTCGGCATATTCCTCGCCCGGGTTGCCAAGCCCGGCAACCATGCGAATCTTAAGCGGCTGTGCAGCTGCCATATTTGTCCTTCCGTTACACAAATAGTTCAATCAACGACAAAGGCTACCACGCCCGCCGAAGGCGAGGCTTTGCTTCAGCGAAATCCCACCAGACAAAAGCGCGGCCGCGGCAGAGCGAGCCGTCGGAACAGAAGAAACCCCCGCGCGACCTTTGCGAAGCAAGGGGGAGCGCGGGGGTTTCTTCTGTTCCGACGGAGATGCG
>CABUUG010000099.1 GCA_902494605.1 uncultured Collinsella sp. | reverse complement strand
GTCAGGATGACCAGATCGGCGGGCGCTGCCTCGCTGGCGCGGACGGACGTGAGATCGCAAGGCTTTCCGTTGACGGTGAGCGCATCGCCCGCGTGACGCTCAAAACGGGCGTCATCCATAACGTATTCGACGGCGTCATTGCCGAGGGCCTTGGCAATCATGCTGCCGTAGAGCAGGCCGACGCCGCCCTTGCCGATAAAGGCGACCTTGTTGATCTGCATGTGAATCATCTCCCCATGTAAAAGGCGCCCGCGTAAGGGGCGCCTGATGGATTGTATGCTGCCAGGGTGATTGGTGGGTGCGCGGGGCGGCTGTTATAAAAAAGAAACGTTTACCTGGACGCTACGCTGCAGGGCAGACCGCAAAGACGCGGGCGGGGTATCCGACGCCATCGCGGACCTTGGGGAAGGTGCAGAAGATGACGGCACCCGTGGCGGGAAGCTCGTCCAGATGGTCCATGACCTCGATCTGATAGCGGTCGACCGAGAGGATGTATTGCTCGCCGGGGTAGGGGGTAGGCGTCCTCGCGCGTGGTCATGCCCGGCTCCTTTCATCGGGCTTTTTGCTGATGTTAAAGCGGTGCCGTGACGGCTCGATTTCTGCTGCGTTACGATACGTTCTCAATTGCGATTCCGATGTGTTTCGATGACGTGGCCGTTGTGTTTCGCCTCATTAGGGCTTCGAGGGGAGAGGAGGGGCCGTGCAATATCGCGTTGACCCCAAAAGCGGCAACCGTATCTCGGCGTTGGGGCTGGGCTGCATGAGGTTTCCCGGTGCACCGGGGCACCCCGATGCGAAGACAGCCGATGCCATCATTTCCCGTGCGGTGGAGCAGGGGATTAACTACCTGGACACGGCCTATCTCTATCCCGGCAACGAGGCGTGCGTGGGTGCGTCGCTTGAGCGCCTGGGCTTGCGCGACCAGGTTTTGCTCGCAACCAAGCTGCCGCATGCTTCGTGCAAATGCGCGGAGGATTTCGACCGGTTCTTCGACGAGCAACTGCGCCGCCTACGGACTGACCATATCGACTATTACCTCATGCACAACATTACCTCGCCCGCCCAGTGGGAACGTGTGGTGGCGTTGGGCATCGAGGACTGGATCGCGCAGCAAAAGGCTGCAGGGCGTATTCGTCAGATAGGCTTTTCGTACCACGGCAGCGCAGCGGACTTCCTGACGATGCTCGATGCATATGAGTGGGACTTTTGCCAGATCCAGTACAATTACGCTGGAGAGCGATATCAGGCGGGAACAGCGGGGCTCATGGCCGCCGCCGAGCGAGGCCTCGCGGTGTTTGTGATGGAGCCGCTGCTGGGCGGGCGTTTAGCGGGCAAGCTGCCGCCACGGGCCCGCGCTGTGCTCGATAGTGCCCGTGACCCGCATTTGCGCACTCCTGCCGCCTGGGGTCTTTCGTGGGTGTGGAATCATCCCCAGGTGACCATGTTGCTTTCTGGTATGACCGATACCGCGCAGGTGGATGAGAACTCGTCACTGGCAGACCTCGCGTTGCCGAATTCGATGACTGCCAACCAGCTCGACACGATCGCGCACGTGCTGGATGAGTTTGAAAAATCGAATCGCGTGCCCTGCACGGGATGCGGCTACTGCATGCCATGTCCCAAGGGTATCAACATTCCCGGCTGCTTTGCCGCCTACAACGCGAGCTATGCGCACAGCTGGTTTACGGGGCTGTCGCAATACTTTACGGCGAGTGCGGTGCGCACAAGCGAGGCCAAGCTGGCGAGCAATTGCGTCAAGTGCGGCAAATGCGCGCGCCACTGCCCGCAGCATATCGATATCCCCGAGCGTCTCGATGACGTGCGCCGGCGCTTCCAGCCGGGCCCCGTAACGGCCATGCTTAAAGTCTTCGGCAAAACTCGCTCCTCATGACCCTTTTATATCTTGTGATGGAATAGTTCCTGTTTGCGGCAGAATAAGGCATCAACAGGAACTATTTCACCGCAACTGATGGGAGGCTATCGTGGGTGACCGAGGTTTACGTAATGATTCGCGTGAGGTTCGTTGGGGCATTTTGGGCGCTGGGCACATTTCTCATCGATTTGCCCCGTCGCTCAAGAAGGTCGACGGGGCACGGCTGGTGGCTGCGGCCGGCCGCACTCCTGCACATGTCGAGGAATTTTGCCGAGCGTTTTCGATCGATGCTGCGCATGGCCATGCCTCGGTCGACGATAACGGCAATGCGGCTTATGACGCGCTGATTGCCGACCCCGATGTCGACGCAATCTACTTGGCTCTTCCGCATGGCATGCATGCGCGTTGGGCCTGTCGCGCGCTGCGCGCCGGAAAGGCCGTGCTGTGCGAAAAGCCGGCCGTTTTGAGTGAGGAAGAGGCTCTCTCGATTGCCTCCGCCTCTCGTGAGCGCGGCGTGCTGTTTATGGAGGCGATGAAGAATCGGTTTTGTCCGATGCGCACTCGCGTGAAGGACTTGCTTGCGTCGGGTGAGCTTGGCCGTATTGTCTCGATTGAAAGCGTGCAAAAGCTCGATTACGGCGAGTCTCCTTCGGGCTATCTGCTTGATCCGTTGCAGGGCGGCTGTCTATATGACATGGGCTGCTATGCGGTCGGTTGGTTTGAGGATTTGCTCGCGGGCGCGTGCGAGGTTTCATCCCGTGAAGTTCGCTGGCGTGACGTATCAGGCGGCCGCGTCGATTGGGCCGACGAGATCCATATGAGCGTCGGCGGTATACCCATTCATATGGTGTGCGACGGCAAAGCAACATATGAAAGCCGCTTAACGATTGCCTGTGAGCGAGGCTCGTTGGAAATCGAGCGTCTCCATCGCCCCGAGCTCGCCCATGTGAAGTATTCCGACGGTCGAGTACTCGAAATCGATGCACCATTTGAGGTTGATGATTTCTACGGCGAAATCCAGCATGCGACCCAGCTCATCCGGGCGGGGAAACTCGAGAGTCCCGTCATGCCCCTTGCCGCCACGCAGCGCTGCGCGCGCATTATCGATGCAATCCGTCTAGCCCTCTAGGACTTGGCGCTGACGCGTAGGGGATCATGACGCCGGCGCCCGTGGTGCCTGGCGGCCCACATCTCTGATGCCCCTTTTATAACTTGCGGTGGAATACGGTCTGTTTGCGCCAAAATAAGGCACCAATAGACCGTATTTCACCGCAACTGATGAGGGGGAGTTGAGATGCTGACGATCGGATGTCATCTTTCGACGACGAAGGGCTATCGGGCAATGGGAGAGACGGCGTTGTCCATTGGCGCCAATACCTTTGCGTTCTTTACGCGCAACCCGCGCGGTGGCAAGGCAAAAGACCTTGACATGGATGACGTGGCGGCTCTGCGCGAGCTTATGGCGCAAAACGACTTTGGACCGCTGGTGGCGCATGCCCCGTATACCTATAACCCCTGCTCCGCTAAGGAGCGAGCGCGCGAGTTTGCCCTGGAGGCCATGGCCGAGGATCTGCAGCGCATGGAAGCACTGCCCGGCAACTACTACAATTTTCATCCCGGTGCGCATGTGGGACAGGGGGCAGACGTCGGCATTCAGATGATTGTCGACACGCTGTGCCAGGTGATGTTTGAGGGACAGCAGACGACGGTATTGCTTGAGACCATGGCAGGCAAGGGCACCGAGGTGGGCCGTAGCTTTGAAGAACTGGCGTGCATTATCGAGGGCGTTGCCGCCAAGTGCCCAGAGCTGTCCGATAAGCTGGGCGTTTGTTTGGACACCTGCCATGTGAGCGATGCCGGCTACGACATCATCCATGATCTGGACGGCGTACTCGACGAGTTCGACCGCGTGGTGGGTATCGATCGCTTGCATGCCGTACACATCAACGATTCGAAGAACCCTTGTGGCGCCCATAAAGATCGTCACGAGTGCATCGGCAAGGGATACCTTGGCGGCGAGGAATTTGGTGGCGGTATGCAGGTTATGCAGAATATTGTATCGAATGGCCGTTTGCGTTCGCTGCCGTTTATTTTGGAGACTCCGAACGAACTTGCAGGTTATGCAGCTGAAATTAGACTATTAAGGTCATTGCAGCAGTAACGACTGTCACAAAGTAGAGTATTCAATTCACGTTATGGGTTTGTTTCAATCAGTTTTCTCATTGCAGATTCGTAATTCCGGGTGCATAATAGCCAACAGTTTTTGCAGACCTCTGAATCAAACGAGGTCACCGGAAGGAGACTGATTATGAAGCTGAAGAAGCTTGGCGCATTTGCCGCCACGGGTGCTATGGCGCTCGCCCTCGCTCTGACGGGCTGCGGCTCGTCCAACGCCACCTCTGGTTCTAATGCCGGTTCCAGCAGCTCTGACGACGCTAAGGTCGAGAAGGTCGACGGCTCCAAGGAGTACGCACTCGTCAAGGACGGTACGCTGACCGTCGGCACCTCTGCCGAGTACGCTCCGTTTGAGTACAAGGATGACAACGGCGATTATCAGGGCTTTGACCTTGAGCTCATCAAGGCTATCGGCGACAAGCTGGGCCTGGATGTCGAGTATGTCAACAATGACTTTGACACGCTTGTTCCGGGCGTCG
The DNA here is from genome assembly GCA_902494605.1 of uncultured Collinsella sp. Classification (GTDB taxonomy): domain Bacteria; phylum Actinomycetota; class Coriobacteriia; order Coriobacteriales; family Coriobacteriaceae; genus Collinsella. The sequence continues at coordinate 2,432 of CABUUG010000099.1, read as the reverse complement.
CTTCGGGCGCCAAATATGACGTCTCCATCGCGGCTATCACCGACACGCCCGAGCGTGAGAAGGAAGTCACTTTCTCCGATTCTTACTACATGGACGATCAGGCTATCGTGACCAAGGTCGATAACACCGACCTCACGGCCGACAACTACAGCGAGAAGCTCAACAATTCCGACGCTACCATCATCGTCCAGTCTGGCTCGACCGCCGAGGCCTTTGCCCAGGAGAACTTCCCGAAGGCCAAGATCGTCCCCTACAAGGACGCCACCGAGTGCTTCAGCGCCCTGCAGTCCGATAAGGGCGACGCCGTAGTCACCAACCGCTCCGTTGCCAGCCAGCTGACCGCCGAGCAGTTCAACACCTGCCAGACCATTAAGCAGATTAGCACCGGCGAGGAGTACGCCATCGCCATCAACCAGGGCAACACCAAGCTCAAGGACGACATCAACCAGGCCATCAAGGACCTGACCGACGACGGTACCGTTGACGCCCTCATGGCTAAGTACAATATCAAGTAAAATAGCTACTTGATTGCTCGCGGGCCCTTTCCGCTTTGGCGGAGAGGGCCTTTGCGCTTCTCTTGACGGAGAGCATTTCCGTCTCGTTTTGCCGGCAACTTCTACGATAGGAGCCACCTTGTCTCGACTGAACAAAGGGGCTGCGGAGCAGCGTTTTCCACTGCCCGCCTTGCTCCAAAAGCTAGTCTGCGTCATGGCCGTGGCGCTCGCGCTGGTGTGTGTGGGGACATATGCGCCCACGACCGCCCAGGCGCTTGAGACCGCAAAGATTACCGCTCGACCCAACACCGGTTCGGGCAGCGCTGTGGTCGGCGGTACCGAGACGCGCATTACCTGGGAGGTCCAGGCCGATGCCGATGAGGAGCTGAGCGGTCTTTCGATGACGTTTGTCGACGGCACGACGTTTGGTACCGATGACACGCGATTGACGATGCTCTCGGGCGAGGACCTCATGGATCGTACGCCCATGAAACCCACGTGCAAGGCTGACGGCCAGACGCTCAAGATTGACTTTGGCGAGACGGCGCCTGCCGGCGGCTTTTTCCGTGTCGAGGTTTATGGTGTGACGTTTCCCGTCGAGGGCGGCGATGAGGCCTTTAGCGGCACCTATACGCTCGCTGACGGGTCGACCAAGAAGATCTCCAAGATTCCGTCGGTGGAGATCAAGGGCGTGACGGCCTTCGATAACTTCCTGGCCGATCTTAAGGAGCAGCCGTGGGTCGAGGCCTGGAACTCCAATATGTTCCTGCGCCTGTTCTTGAACCCGGTCATTTTGGTCCAGAGCCTGCCGATCGTCTTCAAGGGCTTCCTCATGTCGCTCTCGATCGTGCTTGTGGCGTTTCCGCTGGCAATTCCCTTCGGTTTCGCCCTATCGCTCATGCGCATTTCCAAGTCGCGCATCCTGCGCTGCCTTGCCGGTATCTACGTGAATATCATTCGCGGTACGCCGGCATTCCTGCAGATCTATATCGCGTTCTTCGGTCTGCCGTTGGCCGGCGTCAAGGTTGATGACTACGTGCTCGGCGTCATCGTCATGGCCATGAATTCGTCTGCCTATTTGTGTGAGATCTTCCGCGCCGGTATTCAGTCGATCCCCAAGGGCCAGAACGAGGCTGCGCGTTCGCTGGGCATGAATGCCTTCCAGACGCTGCTCTACGTTATGATTCCGCAGACGTTCCGCAATGTTTTGCCTACGCTGACCAGCGAGTTTATCTTGCTTTACAAGGATACGTCGCTGCTTGCCGCCGTGGGTGTGGTCGAGATCGTCATGAACGCCCGTACCATCGTGGCCACGACGGGCTCCATTACACCGTACGTGGTTGCCGCCCTGTTCTATCTGGTCATCACCCTGCCGCTCGCTCGCTTGGTGAGCGGTCTTGAGGCGAGGCTTTTGGGCACGGCCGAGACCAAGAAGAAGCGTCCCGCAAAGAGCGCCGGACAGGTTGTCGCGACGCCTGCCGATCACATCGCCGGTCTGTAAGGAGGTCCTATCATGAGCGAAACCAATAACTCGAACGAGGTCGTCGTCAGCATCAAGAACCTCCAGAAGGCCTTTGGCGACAACGTGGTCCTGCGCGACATAGATCTGGATGTGCACAAGGGTGAGGTCGTTGTGGTCTTGGGCCCCTCGGGCTCGGGCAAGTCGACGATGCTTCGCTGCATCAATCGTCTGGAGCATCCCACGAGCGGCTCGATTATCGTTGAGGGCGTGGATGTGTGCGCCAAGGGTGTCGACCTCAACAAAGTGCGCACGCACCTGGGCATGGTCTTTCAGCAGTTCAACCTGTTCCCGCACCTGTCGGTCAAAAAGAACGTCATGCTTGCGCAGCAAAAGGTGCTCAAGCGCAGCAAGGAAGAGGCCGAGAAGATTGCCATCGAGGAGCTGACCAAGGTCGGCCTGGCCGAGCGCATCGATTT
>CABUUG010000098.1 GCA_902494605.1 uncultured Collinsella sp. | reverse complement strand
GCGCCCGAAGCGTTGGTAAAGAGCATCGGCTGAATACCAAACTCGATTGCCGCGCACAGGGCCGCCAGGCACAGGCCGACCCAACCGCTCACGACGGCAGAAACCGAGGTGCCCCAGCTCTTGTCGTGCAGGCGGCTGTTGAGCGCATGGAACACGATAGCAGCGACAAACGGCAGCACTAAGGCCATGTTAAAGCAGTTAGCGCCAAACGACAGAACGCCGCCGTCGCCAAACAGCAGCGCCTGCAGCGCCAGCGCAACCGAGACAGCGATAGCCGCGGCCTCGGGGCCTAGCAGCAGTGCAATGAGCGCGCCGCCGACGGCGTGACCTGTGGTGCCGCCGGGCAGCGGCACATTGAACATCATAAGCAGGAAGGAGAACGCGGCGCAGATGCCCAGGAAAGCCATGTGCTCGCGATCGAGCGTGGCGCGCACTTTCTTGATGCAGTGGATCCAAACGGGCACCATCGCCACTGCCATGACGGCATCGGTCTGCGGGGACAGATAATTATCTGGAATGTGCATGTACGCCTCCCGGTTATCGGCGCACGGAATTGCAACGCCGCTTGAATCACCTTGTCAGTGTTACGTATTGTCAGATTCGTAACACGCCGCGGGCTATCATAGCAAAACGGCGCACTGCCGACAAAGCAGCACGCCGTTATGTAATGCGCGTGTCATATATGCAGGCTCAGCAATGCCTTTTCCAAACACTGCGGTCACGCAGGGCCCCACAGCAACTGCCGAGGGGTCCTGCGCTCCCAGCGCAAGCCCTATCCGCGGACCTCGCCGTTTACGCCCTTGCACACCTTGGTGACGATCTTCTGGTGCGCCTTTTCGACCTCTTCGCTGGTGAGCGTGTGGTCGTCGGAGCGATACGTAAGCGCAAAAGCCATGGACTTCTTGCCCGCTCCGATGCGGATGGGATCGCGGTAGACGTCGAACAGGCGCACGCCCTCGAGCAGCTTGCCGCCGGCGCTGGTAATACGGCGCTCAAGATCCTCGCAGGTCACAGTGTTGTCGACCACGATAGCAAGGTCGTGCTCAACGGCAGGGTACTGCGAGAACTCGCGGTAGTTCTCCTGGTTGCGGGCGCCCTTGATCAGCTTGTCCAGATCGAGCTCAAAGGCAACGACAACCTCATCGATGCCCATCGCCTCGCGCGCCTCAGGGTGAATCTCGCCGACCCAGCCCAGCACGGTGCCGCCGGACAGAACCTCGGCCGCACGACCCGGCTGCAAGAAAGCGTAGCCCTCGCCCTCGACGGGACGGAAGCGAACCTTCTCGATGCGCAGCTGGGCGAGCAGCTCCTCGACAATGCCCTTGCCAAAGAAGAAGCGCAGCTTACGGTACTTCATGTTCCAGGACTGCTCGCTCCACTGGCCCGAGAGCACACCCGCCACGGACTTGGTCTCCTTGGGCAGGCTGGCGTTCTCGCGACCGTGGAACAGGCTGCCGACCTCGTACAGGTGCACGTTGGGCGTACCGTGCGCCTCGTTGTAGGCCACGGACTGCAGCAGGCCCGGCAGCAGCGAACGACGCATCTCGGTCTGCTCGGCTACCAGCGGGTTCATGAGCACCACGGGGCAACCGCGGCCCTCGGTGGACATGCCGATCTTCTCCAGGTCGCCCGGAGCGGCAAAGCCAAAGGTCGTGGTCTCGTTGAGACCGCAGGCGCGCAAGATCTCGCCGACCTTGCGGGTGAGCTTTTGCTCACGGGTCAGGCCGCCGATGTGGTTCTTGGCAGCCGGGATGGTCGCCGTCACACGGCCCATGCCCCATAGGCGCAGGACCTCTTCGATCAGGTCAATCTCGCGCGGCAGGTCGGGACGGAAGCTCGGCGGGGTAACCATAAAGTCCTCGCCGTCGCGCTCGACGGTGCAGCCCAGACGGGTGAGCGAACGCTCGATAAAGTCAGGCTCGATGTCGGCACCGCAGATGGCATGCACGCGGGCCAGGCGCAGCTTAATGCTGTCGATGGTCTTGGGCGCGGGGAACACGTCCACATAGCCGGGGGCGACCTCGCCGCCGGCGATCTCCTCGATAAGCGCGCACGTCACATTGGCGACGTCCACGCAGCCGGTCTCGTCGACCTGGCGCTCAAAGCGAATGGAGGCGTCGGAGATCAGCGACAGGTCGCGGCTGGTGTGTGAGGTGCGACCGGCGTTGAAGCAGGCGCTCTCGACCATCACATCGACGGTATCGTCCTCGATCTCGGAATCCATACCGCCCATGACACCGGCCAGCGCCACGGGACGCTCGCCGTCGGTGATGAGGCCCATGCCGGCGTCGAGCACGCGCTCCTCGCCGTCGAGCGTCGTGAACTTCTCGTCCTGTTGGGCGGCGCGAACCACCACGCGGCGATGGCCATCGCGCTCGGCAAAGGTGTCCAAGTCAAAGGCGTGCAGCGGCTGACCGGTGAGCATCATCACGTAGTTGGTGATGTCGACGATGTTGTTGTGCGGACGCACGCCCAGGGCGTTGAGACGCTTGACCATCCAGTCGGGCGAGGGGCCGACCTTCACGTTGCGCACGATGCGGGCGACATAGCGGTCGCACAGGCCCTCGTCGGCGATCTCGACCGAAAGCTCGTCGTCGGTCGCGCGGCCGGTCTCGGCCTTGATGGCGGGCAGCTCAACGTTGAAATCGCGGTCGAAGATGGCGCCGGTCTCGCGGGCCATGCCGATCATGGACAGGCAGTCGGGACGGTTGGGCGTGATCTCGCAGTCGAGCACGGTGTCGCTCGAGCCCACATACTCGGCAAACGGCATGCCGCAGGGCGTATCCTCGGGCAGGATCATGATGCCGGAGTGGTCGCCGCCCAGGCCGAGCTCGCGCGCGGAGCAGTTCATGCCCATGGACACGACGCCGCGAAGCTTGCTCTTCTTGATCTTGACGTCGCCGGGCAGGACAGCGCCAATCATAGCCGTGACGATGTGGTCGCCGGCCTCAAAGTTCTGCGCGCCGCAGACGATCTGCAGCGGAGCGGGGTTGCCGTCGGCGTCGAAATTCTTGTCGCCCACATCGACCGAGCACACATACATGTGGTCGCTATCGGGGTGCGGGGTCTTGGTGAGCACCTTGGCGGTCACCACGTGGTCGAAGGACTCGCCCACGGTGTCGATCGCCTCGACCTCGGTACCGGTACGGATATATTCGTCCGAAAGGGTCTTGGGATCCTCCGGAATATCGATCATGGTCTTGAGCCAGTCGTAAGAAACGCGCATATAACTGGTCTCCTTTCATAAATGCGGCTTTGAGCCGGAAACTGCAACTAAGAAGAAAGCGTTCTAGAACTGGTTCAAGAACCTCATGTCGCCCGTCATCAACGTGCGCAGGTCCGGCAGGTCGTAGCGTAGGGCCGCGACGCGCTCGGCGCCAATACCGAAGGCGAAGCCGGTGTACTTCTCGGGGTCGATGCCGCAGTTGATCAGGACGTTGGGGTCGACCATACCGCAGCCCAGGATCTCGATCCAGCCGCTGTGCTTGCAGAAGTTGCAGCCCTTGCCGCCGCACACGTGGCAGCTCACGTCCACCTCGCAGCTGGGCTCGGTGAAGGGGAAGAAGTGCGGGCGGTAACGCGTCTTGCGATCCTCGCCAAACATGCACTTAACAAAGTAGTCGAGCGTGCCCTTAAGATCGCCAAAGGTGATGCCCTCGTCGACGACCAGGCCCTCGATCTGGTTGAACTGCGGCAGGTGGCAGGCGTCGGCCGTGTCGGGACGGTAGACGGTGCCCGGGCAGATCATGTAGATGGGCGGCTTCTGCGACTCCATGGTGTGGATCTGCACGCCCGAGGTCTGGGTGCGCAGCAGCACGTCGGACTCGCCGTGGGCGTGAGCCTCGGGGTGCGCGACGCTGCCGGGGTTGTTGTCGACCACGTAGAAGGTATCGCGGGCCGAGCGGCTCGGGTGATCCATGGGCGCGTTGAGCGCGGTGAAGTTGTAGTAGGAGGTGTCGACCATGGGGCCGGACTCGACGGTGTAGCCGATACCGCAGAAGATGTCCTCGGCCTCCTCGATGATCTGCTTGATCAGGTGCTGGTGACCGATCTGCGGACGGATGCCCGGCAGCGTGATGTCGACGGCCTCGTGCTCGAGTGCGTGCTTGAGGGCGGCGGCCTTCATCTCGGTGTTGCGCTCGTCGAGCATGCCCTCGATCAGCTGGCGCATCTCGTTGGCGCGCTTGCCCATCATGGGACGATCCTCGGGGGCGAGCTTGCCCATCATGCGCATCAGGCCGGTGATGCGGCCCTTGCGGCCGAGCAGCTCAACGCGCGCAGCCTCGAGCTTGGCGGCGTCGTCGGCGCCTGCGACGAGCTCCTTGGCCTCTTCCTCGAGTTTGACCAGATCATCAATCAGACTCATGTCTTCCCTTTCGTCTCTCGCGCTCCTCGCTTGCCGAGGCGGCTGCCGCCGTCTGACGTTGCGAAAACGCGGCCCGGTTCGGTAACAAAAAACCGCCCTCGGGCATGTGCATTGCCCAAGGACGGTTGAATTCCGCGGTACCACCTTGTTTGACCCGACGGATGTCTGGCCCGTCGCGCCCACTCTTTGCCCCTTGTCGCGAGGCTCACGGCTTCCCTACTGGGGACATCGCCGCCACTGGCCGCGCGCCCGTTGAGGTTGCTGCTCGGGAGTGAACGCTTGGCCCTTGCCACCGCAGGAAGGCTTGCAGCCCATGACCTTCCCTCTCTTGCCGGCGACACGGCGGGCAAAACCCTCTCCGTCAACGCATTGGGCTATAGGATAGCACATTGTGTGGGCGCATCGCCGCGTTCCATTTTGTTCGTGCTGGGTACAAGGCAAGTAGCTGTGCAAACTGGCCGTGCGCCTATCCGTGGTGCTCGGCTCGCGAGATCAAGGATATGGTATGGGAAAGAAACTCGATAAGAAAGCCAAGCCCGCAGCGGGCAAGACGCCCAAAGGCATGAAGGTCGATAAGGCCGTCAAAAAATTCCGCAAGCTCGAGGGCAAGCTGTGGACCCGCGAGTACCTGCTCAAGATTGCCGAGTTTGACGGCGCGACCATTGCTCCCGCCAACGGTGCCGCCGCCCGTGCCGACGCCATGGGCACCCTTGCCGGCGAGCACCATAAGCTCCTGACCAGCGAAAAGTCTGTCGAACTCGTGCGCTCGCTGGCACGCGAGACCGTCGCCGGCGGCAAGATCGACGACCCGCAGCTGCTCGACGAGATCCGCGTGCTCGGCCGCGACCAGCGCGAGGCAAGCGTCATTCCCACCGAGGAGGCCGAGGCCTGGACCAGGCTCACCTGCGAGGCCGACGCCGTGTGGCACAAGGCCAAGACGGCCAATGACTGGGCGAGCTTTGAGCCCTATGTAGATAGAATCGTCGCCCAGCTTAAGCATCAGGCCGAGCTCATGGACCCCAAGCGCGACCCATACGATGTTTGGCTCGACCAGTACGAGCGCGGCCTTTCCGCCAAGAGCTTCGATGCGTTTTGCGATGAGGTCAAGGCGACGGTCGTGCCGCTCGTGCACGCCATCGGCGAGCGCGGCCAGCAGCCCGCTGCCGACTTTTTGCACGCCCGCGTGCCCGAGGCCGCCCAGCGCGCCATGAGCTTCGACCTTATGAAGCTCGTCGGCCTTAACCTGGACGACACCACGCTAGCCTTTACCGAGCACCCGTTTAGCGAGGGCTTTGCCGTGGGCGACGCGCGCATCGCGACGCACATCTACGAGGACGACTGCATCTCCAACGTCTACAGCATCATCCACGAGGCGGGACACGCCATGTACGAGCTGGGCGTCAATCCTGCCTATGCGCGCACCTGTCTGGAGGGCGGCACCTCCATGGGCATCCACGAGAGCCAGAGCCGCTTTTTCGAAAACACCGTGGGTCGCAGCCGCGCCTTTATGGGCCCGCTGCTCGAGGTACTGCGCCGCCATGCGCCCGAGGTCTACGGCAACGTGGACGAGGACACGCTCTACCACGCCGTGAATATCGCACAGCCGTCGCTGATCCGCACCGAGGCGGACGAGCTCACCTATCCGCTGCACGTTATGGTGCGCTACGAGATTGAGCGCATGCTGTTTGCCGGCGAGGCCACGGCCAAGGACATCCCCGCGCTTTGGAATCGCTTTATGGACGAGTACCTGGGCATTCCCGTTCCCGACGACACGCACGGCTGCCTGCAGGATACGCACTGGAGCGGTGGCTCGTTTGGCTACTTCCCCACCTATGCGCTGGGCAGCGCCTACGACGCCATGTTTGTGCCGGCCATGTGCCGCGACGGCGTCGACCTTACCGATGCCTGCGCGAGCGGTGATCTGGCGCCCGTCCGCGCCTGGCTGGGCGAGCACATTTGGCAGTGGGGTCGCGCCAAGGACGCGCCGGAGCTCATCAAGGGCGCCTGCGGCATGGACTTTGACGCCCGCTACTACTGCAGCTACCTGCAGGACAAGTTCACCACGCTCTACGAGCTGTAAGGCATAACCGACACGCCAACGCAAAGGGGACGCCGCGAAACCAATCCGCAGCGTCCCCTTTCCACCTAGTCGTTTAAGAACGTCCCCAATGACTACCTTACAGAGCTTCCAGCGCGGCGGCGATGCGCTTCATGGCGGCATCGGCGGATGCTTGGTCGGGCGCCTCGGCCAGCACGCGGATAACCGACTCGGTTCCGCTCTTGCGCACGAGCACGCGGCCCTCGCCTGCCAGCGCAGCCTCGGCCTCGGCGATGGCGTTCTGCACGCCCATGTTCTCGAGCGCGGCGTCCTTATCCGCCACGTGCACGGCCACCTGCGCCTGCGGCAGCAGCCTACACGGAGCCGTGAGCTGCGAGAGCGTCTCGCGCTCGGCACGAATCACTTCCATCACGCGCAGCGAAGTCATAATGCCGTCGCCCGTGCGCTCGATATCGCCAAAGATCGTATGGCCCGTCTGCTCGCCGCCCAGGCTGTAGCCGCCCTCGCGCATCTTGGCATACACGTGACGGTCGCCCACACCGCTGGTCACGGCGCTCAGTCCGGCAAGCTCCAG
>CABUUG010000097.1 GCA_902494605.1 uncultured Collinsella sp. | reverse complement strand
TGGCCTCGTTCTCGCGGCCGGCCAGGTCGGCGATCTCGATGTTGGCGCCGTCGAGGGTGCCCAGCGTAATGGCGCCGTTCATCATGAGCTTCATGTTGGATGTGCCCGAGGCCTCCTTGCCGGCCGTGGAGATCTGCTCCGAGATCTCGGCGGCGGGGTAGATGAGCTGGGCGTTACTCACGCGGAAGTTGGGGATAAAGCAGACCTTCATGACCTCGTTGACGCGGGCATCGTTGTTGATGACATCGGCCACGGAGTTAATGAGGCGGATGGTCTCCTTGGCAAAGGTGTAGCTCGAGGCGGCCTTGCCGCTAAAGATGAAGGTCGTCGGCGTCACGTGGAAGTTGGGATCGGCGATGCGACGGTTGTAGATGTCCATGACCTTCATGATGTTCATGAGCTGGCGCTTGTAGGCGTGGAAGCGCTTAACCTGAACATCGAAGACGGTGTTGGGGTCAATGACCAGACCGGTCTCTGCCTTAACGTAGGCGGCCAGGCGCTCTTTGTTGGCGCGCTTGGAGGCACCCACGGCCTTCAGGAACTCGGTGTCGTCCTTAAACTCTTTGAGCTTCTCAAGCTCAAAGGCGTCTTTGAGCCAGCCGTCGCCAATGGCCTCGGTCACGAGCTTGGCGTAGGTGGGGTTGGCCTCGGCAAAGAAGCGACGGTGCGAGATGCCGTTGGTCTTGTTGTTGAACTTCTCGGGCGTCAGGGCATAGAAGTCCTTGAGCACGATGTTTTTGATGATGTCGGAGTGGATCTTGGCCACGCCGTTGACGCTGTGGCTGCAGATCACGGACAGGTTGGCCATGCGAATCTCGCCGTCCCATAGAATGGCAGTCTGGCGCAGACGCTCCTGCCAGCCCTCCTGCGTGGTGTCGAACGACTCGTGCCAACGACGGCTGATCTCGTCGATGATCTGGTACACGCGGGGGAGGAGCTTGGAGAACGTGCCGATGGGCCACTTCTCCAGAGCCTCGGGCAGGATGGTGTGGTTGGTGTAGCTCACGACCTGCGTCACGATGTTCCAGGCGTCGTCCCACTCGAGCTTCTTCTCGTCGATGAGGATGCGCATGAGCTCGGGGCCGCACATGGCGGGGTGGGTATCGTTGGTGTGGATGGCAACAAACTGCGGCAGCAGCTCCCAGTTCTCGCCGTGCTCCTTCTCAAAGGTGTCGAGTAGGCTGTAGATACCGGCCGAGACAAACAGGTACTCCTGCTTCAGGCGCAGCAGACGACCGTGCTCGCCGGCGTCGTTGGGGTAGAGGATGGCGCTGATGGCCTCGGCTTCGGCGCGCTCGGCATCGGCCAGGGCATAGTCGCCGCGGTTGAAGGCCTCCAGATCGAAGTGCTCTTCGACCGGCTCGGCGGCCCAGACGCGCAGCTTGTTGACGGTCTCGCCGGCATAGCCCACCACGGGGATGTCATAGGGGACAGCCAGGATGTCCTGCGTGTCCACCGTGCGGTAGAACGTGCGGCCGTTCTCCTCAAAGCCCTCAACATGGCCACCAAACTTGATGGTCACGGCCTTGTCCTGACGGCGGACCTCCCAGGGATAGCCGTGGGTGAGCCACTCGTCGGTGGCCTCGACCTGGCTGCCGTTGACGATCTCCTGCTTAAACAGGCCGTAGCGGTAGCGCATACCGTTGCCGTAGCCGGCAATGCCCTCGGCTGCCATGGAATCCAGGAAGCACGCTGCCAGACGGCCCAGACCACCGTTGCCCAGCGCCGGATCAGGCTCCTGGTTCTCGATGACGGATAAGTCAAAGCCCATGTCGTCGAGTGCCTCGGCGACCATGTCGCGCACGCCAAAGTTGAGCAGGTAGTTGTCGAGCAGGCGGCCGATCAAAAACTCGATCGAGAAGTAGTACACGCGCTTTTTGCCCTCGGCGGTGACGCGGGCGTCACTCTTGGTGGCAACGGTGCGTGCCTTCTCGGCCACGAGCTTGGCCAGGGCGTTAAAGCGGTCGAGGTCACTGGCGGCCTCGACGCTCTTGCCGCTGATGCTCATGACGGCATCGCGATAGAGCTCGGTAAACTCCTGCTTGTTGTCGAAGATCTTATTCATACGTTCCTTTCCCCCGGGGATGTTTCTCCCGGAACGGTTATGACTTGTATCCTACGCCCCCGCGGGGCGGGTAATTGCAGTGGTAACGCTTTTGTTACGCTTTCTTGGCAGGAGCCTTAACAGCAGCTGCCTTGGCCTTGGGAGCGGCCTTTTTAGTGGCTGCCTTTTTGGCCGTGCTGGACTTGGCCGAAGCCTTGGCAGCGGGCTTGGCAGCCTTCGTCTTAGCCGGAGCCTTCTTGGCAGCCGCAGGCTTGGGCTTCACCGAGGACGTACGCTTGCGCGTAGCCTTCTTGGGTTCCTCGACCACGGGCGGCTTATAGCTGCTGGGACCGCGGCGCTTAAGCACCACGCCTGCCAGGCCGGGCACCTTAATTTCAATAGAGTCCATCTGCCCGTTCCAGGGATAGGGCTCGCTTGAGCAGGTGTAGGGTTCCTTGCCGGCGTAGCCGCTGCCGCCAAATTCGGGACGGTCGGAGTCAAAGATGACCTCCCAGTCGCCCTCGCGCGGCACGCCCACACGGAAGCTCTCGTAGCTCGCCGGATCAAAGTTGATCAGAATCACCAGGTCGTCGTCGATGTCCTCGCCCTGACGCACAAAGCTCACGATGGACTGCTTGGAGTTATCCGCGTCGATCCAGGTAAAGCCGTCGTCGGTGTAGCCGCGCTCGTACAGGGCGGGCTCGGCGGTGTACAGGTGGTTGAGCGCCTTGATAAACGCCTGATGATGACGGTGAGTCTCGTACTCCTCTGTCAGGAACCACTGAATGGACTCGTAGTAGCGCCACTCGATAAACTGGCCGATCTCGTTGCCCATAAAGTTGAGCTTGGCACCGGGGTGCGTCATCTGGTAGAAGGCCAGCGTGCGCAGGCCGGCAAACTGGCGCCACCAGTCGCCCGGCATACGGCCGATGAGCGAGCACTTGCCGTGCACGACCTCGTCGTGGCTCAGCGGACAGATAAAGTTCTCGGTAAAGGCGTACATGATGGAGAACGTGAGCAGGCCGTGGTTGCCGGGGCGCCACGGAAAATCGGTCTGCATGTAGTGCAGGGTGTCGTTCATCCAGCCCATGTCCCACTTGTAGTGGAAGCCCAGGCCGCCATCCTGCGGCGGATAGGTGACGAGCGGCCACGCGGTGGACTCCTCGGCCATCATCATCACGTCGGGGTAGTGTGCCTCAACGGCGCAGTTGACCTGACGGATAAACGCGCTGGCGTCCAGGTCCTCCTCGGTACCGTACTTGTTGAACTTCTTTTGGCTGGGATCGTCGATGCCAAAGTTGAGGTACAGCATGCTGGACACGCCGTCCATGCGAATGCCATCCACGTGGAAGTTCTCGAGCCAGTACAGCACGTTGGAGACCAGGAAGGAGCGGACCTCGCCGCGGGCGAAGTCAAACTTGTGCGTGCCCCAGTTGGGGTGAATCTCGTGCTCAAACAGCATGTGGCCGTTAAAGGTGGCAAGGCCGTGGGAGTCGGCGCAAAAACCGCCGGGCACCCAGTCCATGATCACGCCGATGCCCGCTTCGTGGCATGCATCGATAAAGTGCATGAGCTGCTGCGGGTTGCCGTAGCGCGACGTAGCGGCGTAATAGCCGGTCGTCTGGTAGCCCCAGGAACCATCGAAGGGGTGCTCCATAAGCGGCATGACCTCGATATGCGTATAGCCCATGTCGCGCACGTAGTCCACAAGCTCCACCGACAGGTCGTCGTAGGTGTAAAACTCACCGCGCTGCGCGGGGAAGGGATCCATGGGACCGGGGTAGTTGCCGTACTCGTCCGGCTCGCCCTGCGGCGCGTCGCCGTGGCGCTTCCACGAGCCAATATGCACCTCGTAGATGTTAAGGGGTTGCGACATGTGGTTATGGCTGGCACGGCGCTTGAGCCATGCGGCGTCGTTCCACTTGTAATCGTCAATGGTCCACAGCACGCTCGCCGTTCCCGGAGGGCACTCGGCCTTAAAGGCATACGGATCGGCCTTGTAGAGCTTTTCGCCCTCATTGGTTTCGATAAGGTATTTATAGAGCTGACCCTGCTCGGCGCCAGGAATAAAGCCTTCCCAAATAGCGCTCGTATGCACGGGCACCAGCGGGTTGGCTTGCTCATCCCAGTCGTTAAATTCGCCTATGACATGCACGCTCTTTACGTCGGGCGCCCAAACGCAAAAGCGCCAGCCGCGCGTGCGCTGCTGCGTGTCAGGATGCGCGCCCATCTTTTCCCAGCTGCGCTCCCACGTGCCGATGCCAAACAGATAGACATCGTCCTTGGTGAGCTCCGGTGCGTGCGGAGCCGGTTTGCGGGTTGCGGGCTTTTTAGCCGTTGGCTTTAGCTTTGTATCGCTCACGTTTGATCCCATCATGACGCGGCAGCGTGTTGCCTTGGTGACTAGATGCGAAAGGTCCAAGGCTGCACGAATCGAAGGGACGGCGAAGTTTCTGTGATTCGTTCCACCTCGCGTGCTCGGTGGAACTTTCGGCAGAAACTACGATAACACCTGTGCGTTAGTTTTATGGACGAAAGCGGATTTGCGGGGGCGTTTAATCGGTAAGCGACATGTTTATACCACTGGCAGATTTGACGTGGTAAAACTCTTGACAGTTTTACCAATTTGGGTTTCAAAATTGTTTGGCTGACGTTTGGTAAAACGTTTTTAGCAGGATGTTTACCATTTGATATCGAAAGGTTCGTATATGTCCCATACCGCCGCTCCCAAGGTTGCTTTTATTTTCGATTGCGACGGCACGCTGGTTAATAGCACCCCCGTTTGGGCCTATGCCCAGCCCGAATTATTGCACCGTCACGGGATTGACGTGACCGTGGATGACTTTGCCCAATTTGAGCACCTGTCGCTGGAGGACGAGTGCCAGGCCTACCACGACACGTGGGGCATTGGCACGAATGGCGAGGAGTTGTATCGTGAGCTGAGCGACATCCTGATCGATGGCTACTCCAAGGTGCCGCCGCGCGACGGCCTGCTTGCATTTTTGAAGCAGGCGAAGGCGGCGGGCATTGCAATGTGCGTTGCCACGTCCACGCCAGCCGAGCTGGTGAAGTCTGCGCTCGCTGGTGCCGAGCTCGACGCTTACATGGAGTTTGTTACCACGACGGGCGAGGCAGGACGCTCCAAGCAGTTCCCCGATGTGTACGAGCTGGCGCTGCGCCGCCTTGAGGAGCGCCACGGATGCATGTTTGAGCGCGCTTGGGTGTTTGAGGACGCCGTCTTTGGCCTAAAGAGCTCTGGCTCTGCCGGCTTTAAGCGCGTGGGCATCTATGACCCGCACGGCCGCATGAAGCGCGACGACGTGCTCGCCAACTGCGATATCTTTATCGACAGCTACGAAGAGCTTGACCTTGACCGTGTGCTTTCGTTTGAGGGATAGGCGAGGGCTGTGGCTTGCAAGGTATTAGTGGTCTGCGGCTCGCCCGTGGTGGCGAGCGCAGATCTGTTGCGTAGGCTAGCAGGGGAGTGCGACCACGTTGTCGCCGTGGACCGCGGACTCGACGCGCTGCTGGGCGCCGGCCTGGGCTGCGATGTATATGTAGGGGACGCCGACACGGTAAGCGATGAGGGGCGAGCGCAAGTTGATGCCGCTGAGGACTTTGAAGTGGAGCGCCACAACCCCTACAAGGACTACACCGATCTGGCGCTAGCGCTTGATTCCGTCCGCCGTCGTTGGCCGGGTGCCGAAGTGGTTGCGACCTGCGCCACGGGTGGCCGTCCTGATATGGCCCTAAGCGTCCTAGGCCTACTAGCCAACTACAAAGACGCCCCAGTCTGGATTGCCGAGGACAAGGTGGTCGCCCGCATCCTCCACGCAGGCGAATCGTGGACCATTGAGGACGCCAAAGGCAAGACGTTCTCCATCATCGCCATTGCCCCCAACACCGAGGTAAGCGAACACGGCCTAGAATGGGAGCTAGATCACGCCCCCCTGGGCTTGTTAGCCGACACGGGCATCAGCAACGTCGTCAGGTCAACAACCACGATCCAAGTCCACACCGGAACCGTCATCGCTTACCTATATCAATAGGCATTTAGAGTCTGACCCAAAAAAGTCCTTGCACGTCGCGACAACTTCCCCTATAGTATCTCCTCGTCACGGGGGCGTAGCTCAGCTGGGAGAGCGCTTGACTGGCAGTCAAGAGGTCAGGGGTTCGATCCCCCTCGTCTCCACCATCGTGAATGCAAAGGTCTTCGGTATTCCGAAGGCCTTTTTTCATGCCAAAACACCTCGCGCATAAACCCCTTCATGGGTGGAAATTTAGATTGCGCCCGAGTTATGGTGGAGTTATCTGGTGAGCTTCCGTCATATAAAATATCTGTGGAACATTGTGCCTGCATGACAAGCCCCTTTATCAGATCCTCTGGGCTGATTCCGTTTGATGAACTCAGCGAGTACGTGAGCGATATGGTCTTTTGTCTTCATTATTACCGCGAAGACTGGCCTACCCTGAGGACCGCTCTTCAACTGTATTGCGATGGGCATGACGATTATGCGGATAAGGTTCTTTCGGAATTCGAGCGCAAACTGCTCGGCGAGGACAATCGACACTATCCCTTGCTGAGCCGAATCGCGAGAATGTCCTGGCTCGGTCTTCCCATGATTGCAGGAAGTGACGCGCATGAGCGCGCTGTTGAATGTGAAAAACTCGTTTCTGGTCTAGAGGCAGGGGCGCTTTCCGGCCTAGCAGGTTACTACCTCAAAACCAATATGACTGCCAAGTCGCTGCTTGCTGAAATCAACGAAGTTCTGAATTCCGTAGCTGAATCTTATCCGGTTCTCCTCAACGGTTTTACCTTTCTTATGGCGGGAGACGCCTATGACTTGGAAAAGTACGGTACGTTCTGCTGCACTCCTAGTGATATTGAGAAGCTTTATTGTCGGGAATATGAGCTTATTGGCAGCCTGCTTGTTCTGTTTATCGGGCTCGACAACATCGAATGTAACGGGGCGTTCGATGTCATGTCCAAAGGCGTAGACCTAGGTGCAAAGTCGTTCGACAAACTTTCTAAAGCCCCTAAGGCAAAGCGATTCAACGCTGTCGG
>CABUUG010000096.1 GCA_902494605.1 uncultured Collinsella sp. | reverse complement strand
ATGGGAAGTGCCACGGCGAGCGTCTCGCGAATCGTTCCGTTGTTGGAAAAGCCGGCGGCGGCATGATGCCCGCCACCGCCAAAGTTGGCAGCGATCTCGGACACATCGAGGTCACCCTTGGAGCGCAGGTTGCCGCGTACCTTGGTATCGCCCTCAATGCCCTTCAGAAACAGGCAGACCTCCACGCCCATAACCGAACGCACCACATCGACCAGGCCGTCGCACTCATCCGAAGTGACGCCGCAGGCCTCGAGGTCGCTCTGGTACGCATAACTATATGCCACGCGACCGTGCGCCACTGTTTTGATGCGGCCCATAACGATGGACTTGAGATGCAAGAACTCCACGCGCATGCTCTGGTAGACCTCGAGCGCAACACGCGCCGGATCGGCACCGTGCGCGACCAGGCGCGAGGCGGCATGGAACGCAGCAGCATCGGCGTTTTGATACTGAAAACGGCCGGTATCGGTAACCAAGCCACACAGCAGGCAGGTCGCAACGCCATCACGTGCGACAATGCCGCAATTGTCCAAAAAGCGGTCGATGATCATGGCGCAGGCTGCGGCGCCGACGCACCTCAGGCTCAGCTCGGCAAATTCCTCGCGCGCCGGATGGTGATCGAAGCACACCACATGCGACGAGCGGCGGAGCACCTCGGCTGAGTTGTTCAGACGCTCGACGACCGGCACGTCCACCGAGATGAACAGGTCCGGATTGTCGGTATACGCAGATGCCGGCACCAGACGGTCGGCACCCTCCATAAAGCGGTAGATGCGCGGAACCGGGTCATCGTCTGCCAGCAGCAGGGCAATGTCCTTGTTGGGGAAAAACTTCATAAGCGATAAGCCCAGACCCAGCACGGAGCCCAGGGCGTCGCCATCGGGAGACGTATGTCCCGAAATCGCAATGGAGGACGCATCCTCGATGAGCTCGAGGATGCGTCGCTGAATATCTGCAGACTCGCACGAAGCGAGATCGGCGGAATTAGTCATCTAAAGCTGCCTCCTGGGCGGCATCCGCTATCGGATAGCCGTCCTCGTCCTTTTCGATCGCAAGCGTGGCGGGAACGTTTTCCAGCGCACGCGTGATGCGCTCGGCCTCATCGGTCGAGCGATCGATGCGAAAATCGAGCTCGGGCGTAACACGCCAATCGAGCGAGCGAGCCAACAGGCTGCGAATACGGCCCTTAGCGCTAGCGAGCGCCTCCATGACCTCGTCGTAGCGGCTCGCATCGCACGACACGTACACACGCGCGAACGAACGGTCCACCGCGACCTCGACCGCAGTCAAAGTAACCAGGTCGAGACGCGGATCGGAAACCTCAAAGAGCAGGATATAACCGAGCTTCTCGCGAAGCTGCTCGCCCAGACGGCGGGTTGCCTGCGTTTGCTTCATAGAGCTACCCCCTACTCGGTACGGGCAACCTGGTCGATGCGGTAACCCTCGATCTGGTCGCCGGGCTTGATGTCCTGGAAGTTCTCCAGGCCGATGCCGCCCTCGGAACCGCTCTTGAGGCTCTTGGCCTCGTCCTTGTAGTGGCGCATCGAGGCGATCTTGCCGTTGAAGACCACGATGCCGTCGCGCACCAGACGCACGGAATCGGTCGCGGCGATCTCGCCCTCCTCGACGCGGACACCGGCGGCGATACCGACTTTGGGCACCTTGAAGGTGTCCAGGACGGTCGCGGTACCCGTGGCAACCTCGACCTCGGTGGGCTTGAGCATGCCGATACGGGCGGCGTCGAGCTCCTCGAGGCACTTGTAGATGACGTCGTAGCAACGGATCTCGACGCCCTCGCGCTCGGCGGCGGAGCGGGCCTTACCGTCGGGACGGACGCCAAAGCCGATGATGATGGCGTTGGAAGCGTCGGCCAGGACGACGTCGGTCTCGTTGATGGCGCCAACGGCGGAGTGGATCGTGTTGATACGAACCTCGGACTGATCCATCTTGTCGAGCGAGTCCTGAAGAGCCTCGATGGAACCCTGGACGTCGGCCTTGATGATCAGGTTGAGCTCCTTGACCTCGGCGTCGGCGATGGTCTCAAAGAGGTTCTCGAGCGTGACATGCTTGACGCGGCTCTGCTCCTCGATACGGGCCTTGAGCGAACGCTCATCGGCCAGGGCGCGTGCCTCGCGCTCATCCTCGAACACGCGGAACTCGTCGCCGGCGTTGGGCACGGACTGCAGGCCCAAAATCTCGACGGCGTCGGAGGGACCGGCCTCGGTGACGGCGCGACCCTTGGGGTCGAGCATGGCGCGGACGCGGCCGTAGGTAAGACCGGCGACCAGCGTATCGCCCACGTGCAGGGTACCGCGGGTCACGAGCACGGTAGCGACCGAGCCGCGGCCCTTATCGAGCTTGGCCTCGAGGACGTTGCCGGAGGCAAAGGTATCGGGGTTGGCCTTAAGCTCGAGCACGTCGGCCTGGAGCAGCACGGTCTCCAGAAGGTCGTCGATACCGATCTTCTGCTTGGCCGAGATGTTGACGAACATGTTCTGTCCGCCCCACTCCTCGGGGATGACGCCGTACTCGGTGAGTTCCTGACGCACACGGTCGGGGTTGGCGCCCGGCTTATCGATCTTGTTGACGGCGACGACGATGGGTACGCCGGCGGCCTTGGCGTGGTTGATCGACTCGACGGTCTGGGGCATGCCGCCGTCGTCGGCAGCCACGATCAGAATGACGATGTCGGTCACCTTGGCACCACGGGCACGCATAGCCGTAAAGGTGGCGTGACCCGGGGTATCGATAAAGGTGATCTTGCGGTCGTTGATCATGACCTGCGAAGCGCCGATGGCCTGCGTAATGCCGCCCGCCTCGCCGGCAGCAACGCCGGTGTGACGGATGGCGTCGAGCAGCGACGTCTTGCCGTGGTCGACGTGGCCCATGACGGTGACGACCGGGGCGCGCGGCTTAAGGTCGGCGGGATCGTCGTAGAACGAGAAGGTGTTCTCCTCCTCGGGGGTGATGATCTTGATCTGACGGCCCAGGTCGTCGGCGACGAGCTCGACGAGGTCGTCGGACATGGACTGCGTCATGGTGAGCGGCGTACCCAGCAGGAACAGGCGCTTGATGATGTCGTTGGCCGGAACGTCGAGCGCCTCGGCAAGCTCCTGGACGGTAACGCCCTGGGAGACCTTAATGGCGTCGAGGTCCTCGGGGTTCACGCCCTGGGCCAGCGCCTCCTCTATCTTGCGCTCCTCCTGAGCCTTGGCAGCCTCGCGCTCGCGCTTCTCCTTGCGCTTCTTGCGGCGACCGGTGGACTCGCGAGAGGCCTCCTCGACGGCGGCACGAGCCTCCTCGAGCACCTTCTCGCGGCTGTACTCCTCGGCCTCGCGAGCCATGCGGCTGTAGTGGTCCTCTTCGTTGTTGTGACCGCCCTTACGCTTCTTGCCCTTGCCCTGCTTATCGGGGTTGGGGAAGTCCATGCCGGCAGCGACGTTGTTGCTGGCGTTGGTGCGATGGCTGTGCGGACGGCTCTCGGAGGCGTTGCGCTCGGAGTTGTTGTCGGAAGCGTTGCGATCGTTACGACGGCCACCGCGACGGTCGTTGTTGCCGCCACGACGGTTACCGCGCTCGGCGGCGCGCTCGGCCTTGGCCTTGTCCTCGGCGTCCTTCTTCTCCTTGAGCACGGTCTCCTGTGCGGCGATCTGGTCGAGCAGCGAACGGAAGCGCGAACCGGAGTCGGAAGCGGGAACGGCGCGGCGCTGGGCCTCGCGGGCAGCCTCCTCCTTCTCGCGGGCAAGGCGCTCCTGCTCGGCCTTCTTCTTGGCCTCGGCCTCGGCGCGGGCAGCCTCCTCGGCAGCCTGGGCTGCGGCAAACTGGCGGCGCTCCTCCTCGCGGGCCTTCTCGGCGGCGATGCGCTCGCGCTCGGCCTCGGCGGCGCGAGCGGCCTCCTCGGCGGCAGCTGCCTGCTCCTCGGCCTGCTTGGCGGCCTCGACTTCCTGGGCGCGGGCCTCGATCACCGAGGCGAGCTGCTTGCGGACCATAGCGACATAAGCGTCCTCCAAGGTGGAGGAAGCGGACTTAGCAGGAATCTTCATATCGGCGAGATGACCCATCAGTTCCTTGGAGGTCATGCCGAACTCTTTGGCCAGGGTGGACACACGGACTTTTGCCATATGACTTCACCTACCCTTTCTGGCACCTTGGGTGCCTAGAGACTGAACGAGCGTGGGAGACGCGCTGGGACCCGCCCGGCGCAACCGCGCGCTAGATCAGGTCCTCCGCATCATCGAAGGCGTCGGTGTCGTGGACACCGCAGAAACGGGAGCCGGGACGAGCCTGGTTGCGGCACTGGATGCCGTCCTCGGACACGTACTCGCAGCGGCGGACGTCCTCGTCCTCCTCGTCACCGATCAGGTCGGCGGCGGGCTCCTCGTGAACGGGAACGTTCTTGAGGATGTCGGCGGCAAGCGTCTCGGACTTGATGTCGATGTGCCAGCCGGTCAGGCGCGCGGCGAGGCGGGCGTTCTGGCCCTCCTTGCCGATGGCGAGGGACAGCTGGTCGTCGGGCACGATGACGCCGGCGTAGGCCTTCTCCTCGTCGATGAGGACGCGGGTGACCTTAGCGGGCGACAGGGCGTTGGCGACGTAGACGGCAGGATCGGCATCCCACAGGATGACGTCGACGCGCTCGCCACGGAGCTCGCCCACGACAGCGCGAACACGGCTGCCCTTGGGGCCGACGCAGGCGCCCACGGGATCCAGACGGTCGTCGAGCGAGTGGACGGCGACCTTGGAGCGCTGGCCGGGCTCGCGGGCGATCGACTTGATCTGGACGGTGCCCTCATAGATCTCGGGCACCTCCTGCTCAAACAGACGACGCATGAGCTCGGGGTGGGTACGGGAGATGACAATCGGCGGACGGCTGTGCTCGCCACGAACCGGCTGCAGGTTGGAGTTGGGGTCGCGAACGTCGATGATCACGGCCTTGATGTGCTGGTTGTGCAGGTAGCGCTCGCCCATCGGACGCTCGTTGCGCTCGTTCTCGTAACGGCGCTGGTCGAAGTGCGGCAGCTCGGCCTCGACGCCCTCGCGGATCTTGACGATCGTGAAGTCGGGTGTGGACTGCAGCACGGTACCGCTGATGAGGTCACCGATGCGGCCGGAGAACTCCTCGTAAATCTGCTCGCGGGCGGAGTTGCGCACGATAGCGTTGATCTCGGCCTTAGCGTGCTGGGCAGCGATGCGGCTCGTGTTCTTGGGAGTGACGTCGATCTCCTCGAACTCGGTGAAATTGCCCTCCTCGTCCATGGAATCGTCGATCGGCTCCAGGCGGTAGACGTAGATCTTGCCGGTGGTGCGGTCGATGGTCACCTTGGCGCCCCACTCAAGATGCAGGATCTCGGCATAGCTCTTGGCGAGCGACTGCTCCAGGCGGTCGATCAGGTAGAGCTGGTCGATGTGCTTCTCCTGGCAAAGCTCCATCAGGGCGGACATCATGTCGGATGCTGCCATCTTACTTTCCTTCCTTCGCGGGCTTGAAGTCGTAGGTGGGCTTCAACTTGCACTTTTTAACATCAGAGAAATCGAGAGTGACGGACTCGCCGTCCTCGAGCTCGAGGGTCACGTTCGTCTCGGTGGCGGCGGCAATCTTGCCGGCGTACTTACGACGGCCCTCGGTGGCGGTGGAGGTGAGCTCGCAGTTCTCGCCCACAAAGCGGGCAAAGTCGCACGGGCGGCGCAGCGGGCGCGCCATACCCGGGCTCGACACCTCGAGCGTATAGCTCGAAGAGATGGGGTCGAGCTCCTCGATCACATCGCCGACCCACTTGGTGTTGGCCGTGACGTCGTTGAGCGACAGGCTCTGACCCTCGGCACCCTCGATACGCACGCGCACGCAGGGGGCCTTGGTGGCACCCACGAGCTCGACGTCGACGATGTCGACATCGTGCTGGGGAGCGACGGCCTCGAGCGCGTCGATGATCGCCTGCTCGGTCTTGGTCTTGACCATTGCGGCACCTCCATCCATACAAAAAAGAAGCGGGGCCGAAACCCCACTTCTTTCAATTACAACTTCATTTGCAAGCAAACTATACCAATAGCTGCAGAAACGTGCAAGCACAGTACGAATCTGCAGGTCAGCGTGCGCACAGCTTCTCCACAAGAATAGGACAATTGACCGCAGACATCAGGGCAGGTACATGAAAAACGAGGGACGACCCAACCGGGCCGTCCCTCGTTTATTGCATGTCAGCTTTACGCGCAGTGCTTACTTGACCACCAGGTTGACCAGCTTGCCGGGCACGCAGATGGCCTTGACGACAGTCTTGCCCTCGGTCCACTTAGCGACAGCGGCCTCGGCGGCAGCCTGCATTTCCTCGTTGGAGGCATCGCGGGCCACGTCGACGCGGCCGCGGACCTTGCCGAGCACCTGGACCACGATCTGCACCGTGTCCTCAACGGACTCGGCCAGGTCGAACTCGGGCCAGGCGGCGGTGTAGGCGTTGCCCTCGCAGCCGAGCGCCTCGTGCCACAGCTCGTCGGCCCAGAACGGGCAGATGGGGGCAAGGACGCTCACGATATCCTTGGCCACGCCGTAGCACAGCGCCTTGTCGCGGGCGGTACCCTCGGTGGCGTTGAGGTAGGCGCTCGCCGCGTTGACGAGCTCCATGACGGCCGAGATGGCGGTGTTGAACTGGCCGCGATCGAAGTCCTCGGTGCACTTGGCGATGGTGCGGTGACGCTCGCGATAGAGCTTCATCGCGACCTCGTCGAGCGCGGACTTGTCGAAGGCCACGTTGGCGTCGCCGGACTGGACGAGCTGCCAAACGATACGCCAGGCGCGCTTGATGAAGCGGTTGGCGCCCTCGACGGCCTTGGGATCCCAGTCGAAGTCCTTCTCGGGCGGGGCGATAAACAGGATCGCCAAACGCATGGTGTCGGCACCGTAGGGCTCGATAACCGAGCTCGGGGGCACGACGTTGCCCTTGGACTTGGACATGGTGTCGCCGTTCTCGTCCTTGACCATGCCCTGGCACAGCAGGTTGGTGAAGGGCTCGTCCACACTCAGCAGACCCAGGTCGCGCAGTGCCTTGGTAAAGAAACGGCTGTAGAGCAGGTGCAGAATGGCGTGCTCGATGCCGCCGATGTAGTTATCGACGGGCATCCAACGGTCGGCGGCTCCCT
>CABUUG010000095.1 GCA_902494605.1 uncultured Collinsella sp. | reverse complement strand
GACTACACGAGGCAGAGAATTGAAACCGACAGGCAGATAACAAGACGGATGGCGGACGGGTTTTCTTCCGTTCGAGGGGAAGCGAGGCTCGCTCTTTCGGAGAAAATCTCCAAAGTGGGAGGAAAACCGCTCGCTATCGCTGAGCGCTCGGAAGACGACCGTGAGGTCGAGAATGTTGTCCTGGGGCTGCTCCGCGAAGCGGGAAAAAACGTGAACCGCCTCAACCCGATGCGCATGCGCGCTAAGGCGAAGGCGGACATCTCTGAGAAGCGCGCAAAGCTGCAGGATGTGGTCTCAAACGAAAACGTTGTCCGAGAAATTGCCGATCAAAATGAGGAGGAGCTTGAAACGATAAACTTCGCCTTCAATGAGGCTGACACGATTGTCATCGGACCCGACAACGTCACAATTTTCAAGGTGGTAGAGGAGAATGCCGAGACGGGCGATGGTTCTGAAGAAGTGATTGTGTAGATATCTTCGAGATGGGGCGCATGTAGGGCTTAGCGCCAGACCTCCAACGCCTTGTCCGCAAGCCATTCTGCGCGTTCGGCGATGTCACCCTCGTCCCAAGACTTCTTCTCCAAGGCGTCGGCCATGGTCGCAAGGCCGGCGGCGCAGAGGGCCAAGCCGTCCTTGTATCCCTTTCCCTGCTTCTTGGTGGTCCAATCGGCATCGCGGATGGAGGCGTTGAGCGAATGCGTGATGATGGCGAGGTTGCCGAGCGTGAGGAGCTTCCGGTCCCTTCGCGTTGCGGCTTCGTCGTCGAGGGTTCCCCATTTGTTTCGCCACTTCTTGGGCATCATGTGCTCGAGGGTGTACTGGTTGAATCCGAGCAGGGCTGTGCTGCTCATGCCCGGGCGTATGGCGCTTTCCAGCAGATAAAGGACGCCTTTGGACTGAAGGTTGTACAGGCACGATTCCTTGAACGCCCTTCGAACCTCGGCATCGCCGGGCATGTACGTCGTCGCCTCGTCATTGGCTTCGAGAGCCTTCCTCAGCGCCTTCGCGTCCTTCACCTCGTTCAGGATCAGCGAGGTGAACAGCCTGTTGTAGTTCTTCGTGGTCGCTTGAACCAGCATTCGGCGGACGATGTAGCTCTCGAGCAGGGCGTAGACCTCGGATTCCTCGCTAGAAGACTTCGCGTTCTTGCGAACGTAGAGCACATATGGGATGAGCGTAGAGTTCTTAAGGCCGAATATCAGCACGTTCAGGCGCTCGACGCCGGGGGCGGAGGGGATGTCCGCGTCGCAGCAACTTGGGTTGAACGTGGACTCGAACACCTTGGCATACGCCTTCATGCTGCTGAGGATCTCGTCCTTGTCTCCGTTGTAGTACCTGCTGATGAAGTCCTTGTAGGACTGGAAGAGGTTGGACGTGCGCGAATAGAAGAGCTTGTCCTCGGTTGTGACGCCGCGCTTCTTGTCCTGAACCAGGATCTGGAGGAACGCGTCGAAGAACAGGTCGACGAGCGTGCGCTTGATGCGTCCGGTCATGACCTCCTGCTCCCAATACTCCCTCTTTTCCGCCGAAGGCTCGAAGACATCTTCCCAGCATTCCTTGAACGCTTGCTCGTTCT
This sequence comes from uncultured Collinsella sp., assembly GCA_902494605.1. GTDB lineage: Bacteria > Actinomycetota > Coriobacteriia > Coriobacteriales > Coriobacteriaceae > Collinsella. Next base: position 5,632 of record CABUUG010000095.1, on the reverse strand, counting down.
CGCGGTTGAAGAAGTAGTTCTTGAGGAGCTCCGCCGTCGTCAGACGTACTCCGAGTGAGTTGATGGTGTCGAATATCTGCTGCTCGTCCTCGCCCTCGGTGAGGTCGATGCAAACGAACTGGACATTCGACTTGATCGTGTTCCTGTCGATTTTCTTTGGATCGATGTTCTTGAGGAAGTAATTGTAGGCAAGGATGATGGCCGAGGAGCCCTCGAGGGGCTCGCAACTTGCGGCGCTGACGACCTTCTCGAAATCCTCCCGGTCGTACTTGCCATGTCTCAAGGCGACTTCGCCGGTTTCCAGTACGAAATCTCGCTCAAACAGCCTGTCGGCGTCGATTCTCGCGCAGAGTGCCTTGAAGAAGATGACCATGGTCGTGAGGCGCTGCTGGCCGTCGATGACGGTGCGAACCTCGGACACCTCGGACCAGGTGTTGCCGGAGGAGGCCTGCTTCAGGATGATGGAACCAAGGAAATAAGGTCGCTTAGAGGCCGTGACGAACTCCATATCGCCAAGGAAGCGCTCCCATTGCTCTTCTCCCCAGACGTATGCCCTTTGGTAGAAGGGTATTTCGAGCAGGCGCGATCCGTTGAACACGCCGCTTATCGTAGATTTTCCTGCATCCATCCTTAATGACCTATCTATCCTTCTCGGTTATTGCTGGTGAGCCGATTTCGCTAATGGCAGGGATATCGCACAAGTTGGAAGGCTTGCTTCCTCCCGACTGTTCTAATGGCGCCTAATCATTGCTTAGCTCATCTTGCCCATCACCTCGAGCAAGTCCTCGTACGTTGCCACGTTGTGGTAGCGCACATCACTGGTGCTCATTTCGTTGAAGAGCTTCTTGGCGCATGCGATTTTGGCGTTCTCCACGCCGGAAAGTTCCATCGAGTCCATGGTTCCCTTGGTCTCGGCGATAAAGAACACGTGGCGCACGCTGCCCTCCTTGAAGGCGATAGCCCAGTCGGGGGCATAGTTGCCTACCGGCGTGGGAATCTGGAATGTGCGAGGCAGCTTGGCGTAGACCGCTACCTCGGCGGCGGCGTCCATGTCCTCGGCAAACTTGCGCTCGCCGTCAGAATCCGGGAACACGAAACGCTGAATGTTCTTCTTCGCCTCGTACGCCTTACTCGCGTTGTCTGGCATGCGCTCGGTGAAGATCGCCTCGTCATAGGCATCGTCTATCTCGTGGTAGCTGATGTGCTCCACGACCATCGTTGCCTTCTCGGAGACGATGAGCGCGGCGGCCTTCTTGATGAACTCCTCGGGATTCACGCGGTAGAGCCTAAAGACGTTGGCGTCAATTCTCGCGAGAATAGCGGCGGCGCTCCTACGAGTGATGGCAGCAGCTTGTGCAACCTCACCGACGAGGTCATACGTAACGCCAACGGTAGAGGTTCCCGCATCCACGTCATGCGTCTCGGTACCCGTGCGCCCAAAGGACGAGCCACCCTCGACCTCGCCACGAGTTGCCTCGGCCTTCTGGTCGCCAATCGTAAGCACGTACTGCAGCTTGCTCACACGCAGGTCGCTGTTGATGCGCGCGATTGCCTTGCGGCGCAGCTCGTCATCAGAGAAGCTCACGGTGTAGGCATGCTTGCGGTTGATCCGGCTCCAAAGCTCCTTGAACTCCTTCTTGGCGAAGTTGTCCGTGAGCGAGTTCTCCGTCACCTTTTCCTCGGCCCGGCCAATCATGCCATCGAGGGCATGGGCGTCATAGACGCTCCTCACCAGGGATTCGACCGCCTTGGCATGCGCCTCATCCGCTATGTCCTCCGGCAGCATTGACACGAATTGCTCAACGAACGCCCCCGCGCCCGCGGCCTCCCTGAAGGCGTCCGTTGGCCTATCGTCCTCGTCGATGAAGTCCGCTTTGTAAAGGGCCTTGTAGACACGCTTGGACTCGTACTCGGTAAAGAGCACGGACCGGCCGTCGACAACGATGTCGGCCCCGCTGAACAGGTTGGCCTCGACCTTCTTGGGACGCTCGCGCAGGCTCTTGCTGATGTCGGTTTGCAGGTCGCGCACAAACGTCTCGTAGCTCTCGGACGCAATAACTGTGAGCAGGTTCACGCGGTGCACCTCATCGGGCCCCAGCAAGACCGCATCCTGGCGGTTGCCCCATTGGTCAACCGAGAGGCGCATGCCGCGACCCACCTCCTGACGCTTGGAGGTCTCGGAGCCCGACTCCTTGAGCGTGCAAATCTGGAAGATGTTGGGGTTGTCCCAACCCTCGCGAAGCGCCGAGTGGCTGAAGATGAAACGCACGGGCTCATCGAACGAGAGCAGCTTCTCCTTGTCGCGCAGGATCAGGTCATAGCCACGCCGTGCGTCGTCGTCGTTGATGCCAATACCATCCTCGCGCTCGGCCTTCTTCTCGGCCTTGGACTCGACGGCGTTGCCCTTTTTATCCACCGAGAAGTAGCCGCTGTGAACCGCATGGGCGTCATCGCGTCGCAGGTAGTTGAGATAGCTTGGGTCATACGCGTCGTCCGTGGTGGGATGCGCCACGCGCTCGGCAATGGCCGCCGCATATTCTTCCTCGAAGATCTTGCCGTAGCCCACGGTCTCGCCGTTGCCGGAAAGGTCGCGATACTTCGCCACCTCATCGATGAAGAACAGCGAAAGACACTTGATGCCACGGCGGAACAGAGTCTCTTCCTTCTGGAGGTGGCTCTTAATAGTCTCGCGAATCTGAATGCGCTGGATGTCATCCGCCGCGGAGTCGCAGTAGACCTCGCCCATATAGATGCGGCCATTGTCGCCAATGGAGCTGTCCAGGAAGCGGACGTAACCGGGACGCCCGTCCTGCGGCGGCACCACGCCATCGTTGCCGCTTGCGATGGTGTAGCCGCGGTACGCTTCGAGCTTGGTGGACCCGCTTGCGTCATAGACGCTATCGCCCTCGCAAAAACGCTGGGTCTTCTTGCGGACCTTGCCGCCCGCGCCCATGTACTTGAACTCGATGACGGCCTCTGGGGCACGGCTCTTGCTCACAACGATGTCACGCAGGTAGAGATAGCCGTCGGTGCCGCGCATGTTTTTGAGCGAGAAGCCCTTGACCTCGATGCGCTTGACGAGTTTCTGGTTGTAGGCGTCCAGGGCGTCCAAGGCATACACCAGGTCGTGCTTCTCCTTGTGCGTTGCCGAATAGTTCAGCACGAACAGTGGGTTGAAGCGGGCGATGCCCTTCTGGGTTGCGCCGCCCTTCTTTCCCATCTTCTGGGGCTCGTCGCAGATGACGATGGGGCGGTTCGCAGCGATGACGTCGATGGGCCTGCGGCTGCTGAACTCGTCGCGCTCGTCAAAGATGATGCGCGCCGCCTTGTTCTTGGCGCCCTCCTTCATCGACGCGTTGAACGCCTGCATGTTGATGACCATGCAGTTGACGTCGCTCGATTGGGAGTACGCATCAAGCTCGGTCAGGTTGTCCGAGTCGTATATGAAGAACCTGATCTTCTTGTGGTATTGGGAGAAGAAGTGCTCCTGGGTGTTCTCCAGGCTCTTGGCCACGCCCTCGCGGATGGCGACCGATGGCACCACCACGATGAACTTGCACCAGCCGTACAGGCGGTTGAGCTCGAGCATCGTCTTGGTGTAGACGTATGTCTTGCCGGTGCCCGTCTCCATCTCGACGTCCAGCTGGCAGGCTCCCATGCCGCAGAAAAGCTCCTCCGACTCGGGGATCTGGTTGCGTCGCTGCACTGCGCGCACGTTTGCCAGTATGTCGGCGCCCGAAAGCGCGACGGGCGCGTTGGCATAGCCCTCGAGGTCATCGCCGCCGAAATCGATCTCGCCCTGCGCGCGCTTGGGCTTGCGGCCCAGATCGCGCAGGTAGACGGAGGCGCCCTGGTTGGGCTGCCCCTCGAAGACCGAGGCCACCGCGTCTGCGGCGTCGGTTTGGTACTGTTGTACTTTGAACTTGAACTTCATGTCGACGCCTTAAATCACTTGGGGAACAGTGTCGGGGCTGTAGGTGCGGAACAGCTCCTCGTAGTTGGCGTGCGTGGCGTCGTCAGCCATGGACGAGTCGCGGATGACGGCGTACCAGGGCTTGGCCTTCGCCATCTTCTCGATGGTGTCGGAGCCGACGTTCGCATCGAAGCATGCCGCCAACTTGTCGCCGTCCACGAAGAAGACCTTCTTGTCGGCGAGTACGCGCTCCTCGATCTTCGCAGAGTACGGGATGCCGAGCTTTGGCAGTACCTCGAAGAGCAAATCCAGGTCGGAGCGTCCCTCCTTCACGTTGTCGGCGAAGTCGAAGAGGCTCTCCTGGGAAATCTCGCCAGGCGTGAGGTAGAAGTCCTTGAAGTTCGAGGAGTCGATACGCAGCACGCGGAAGCCAAGATCTGGATAGAGTTTAGGCTCGGCGCCGAGCTCGAGCTGCTCGTTTCCCTTGTCGATGTCTGCAGCGATTTTCGCGCCTGCACGATTTATCCTGTCTTCCCCAAGATCGCATAACGTCTTATAACCATGTTTGATTGCGCTAGGATTATCTCCGCAGTTTTCAGGCAGCTGAACCATAATGAAGCGTCTTTGACCGTTGTCGTTTTTATTTGCTTCGATGACTGCGTGAGCAGTAGTTCCAGATCCTGAAAAGAAATCGAGAACAATGGAGTTTGGTGGCGCTAGCCACTCTACAATTCGTTGAATGATGGCAACGCTCTTCTCGGTATCAAACGCATCGGTCTCATTGCCGCTCAAAGTCAGGTCCATCCAGTTATCGCTCAGCAGCTTTCCGGTCGAGGGGGGCACATAATACTGCACAGTGCCATCTTCGTTCTTTCGAACAAAGTTCATCTTCTCATTCGTTGCGGCAAGATTATCGAGATAGTACTCGTCTAGACTCATCGAGCCTGCCGCATCCTTGAGAAAAGTGTTGTAGTTGCTAACTGCCGTATATGCGCGCCCTTTTTCCCAGCGCCATTGTCCAGAATGAGGGGTTTCGCCGAATAACTCATACCTCATAGATGGACGATCCGTACCTCGCCAAAATGTATCCCATTTGCCAGGCTTGCCATCATGAGCTAATGATAATTTGTGGAACCGATTGGTCGCGTTTCGCGAATAAAGCAAGATATACTCATGCCCCTGCGAAAGAGCCGCAATATCGTCAAATTGCGCCTGCACGTTCTTAATGCCTCTGCGAACTGCAATGCAATTTTTGAAGCACTGGGCTCCGAATATCTCATCGCAAATTGCTCGAAGATTCTTTACCTCATTGGCATCAATGCTTAGCAAGATAGAACCATCCGAAGTCAAGAGATCGCGCGCAAGAAGCAACCTCGGGTAAATCATCGAGCACCAATCTGAGTGGAACCGGCCGTTGCCCTCGGTGTTGGCAACCAGGCGACCGCCTTCCTCGTCGAAATCACCGCTCTCCGCGTCATATTCGCCGCGCGTTTTGGCGAAGTCATCGTCGTAGATGAAGTCATGGCCCGTATTGTATGGGGGGTCGATGTAGATGAGCTTAACCTTGCCGGCGTAGGTCTCCTTCAGAATCTTGAGCGCGTCGAGGTTGTCACCCTCGATGTAGAGGTTCTCCGTGGTGTCCCAATTCTTGGACTTGCCTGGTTCGGGAATCATCGTCTTGTAGATGGGGCGGCGCGCCTCGGCCTTTGCCTCGCGCTT
>CABUUG010000094.1 GCA_902494605.1 uncultured Collinsella sp. | reverse complement strand
GAAGTGCCATAGGCGCAGCCGCGCCGCAACGAGGTTGGGAGGCTCCCATGCCAAAGTATTCTACCGCGTTCGGGATGGACGTCCACCTGAGGTCGACCACCGTCTGCGCCCTCGACGCGGACACCGGCGAGGCCGTGACGAGGAGGTTCCCCGGCAACCCCTGGGGCGAGATCGCCGGGTGGATGGATGGGTTCCCCGGGCCGTCGCTCGCGGCCTACGAGAGCGGCTACCTCGGCTTCGCCCCGCAAAGGGAGCTCGCCGGGCTCGGCGTCGAGTGCGTCGTCGCCGCGGTCTCGAAGATCCCCAGGTCGGCCGCCGACTCGGCCTCCAAGAACGACAGGAACGACGCCGCCAGGATGGCCAAGGCGATACTCGCCCACGACATCTCCCCCGTATGGGCCCCCTCCCCCGAGGTCGAAGGCATCAGGGACCTCGCCGGCGCCTACGACGGGGCGACCGCGCGCCTGGCGACCGCCAAGCAGCGGCTGCTCGCCTTCCTCGCAAAGCGGGGGTTCGTCTACGGCGGCACCACGCCCGCCGGCAACCCGAGGAAGTACTGGACCTACGACTTCCTGAGGTGGCTCGACAAGGTCAGGCCGGAGGACGATGGCGGGGTTCGGACGCTCGCCGCCCTGAGGAACGAGGTCGAGGCCGCGGCGGAGGCCCGGGCGGACCTGCTCTCCGAGTACAGGGCCGCCGTGGATGCCAGCCCGATCGCCGCGGAGGTGGCCGCCCTCCAGTCGATCAAGGGCTGCGCCTTCGCGCTGGCCGCAGCCTTCTCGGCCGAGGTCGGCGACTTCACGAGGTTCCGTTCCGGAAGGCAGGTCACGGCCTATTTCGGCCTCGCGCCGAGTCAGAGGTCGAGTGGCGACTCCGTGCGGCTCGGAGGCATCAGCGGTGCGGGCAACGCGCTCGTGAGGAAGCTGGCCGTTGAGGGTTCATGGTGCTACGCCGCGGCACGGCACCAGCCGAAGCTCATGCCGAGGGACACGGGCGTGCCCCTCGAGATAAGGATGCACGGGAGGAAGGGGTCCGAGCGGCTCCTGCGGCGGCGCGAGGAGATGCTCGCCCGCGGCATGCCCGCGGCGAAGGCCAACGCGGCCACCGCGGCCGAGCTCGTGAGGTGGCTCTGGGCCCTCGGCATGATGTGCCGGGAGGGCGCGGAATAGACATAGCCCCCGTCCCGGCGAGCCGGGCGGCCTTCGGGGATACCCCCTATTTCGCTGTGCGCGCGGAGCCCTCCGCATGCGCCTCGACAGACTTGGGGAACCCCGCCGAAGGAATGGAGTGCGGGCCGACAGAACGGTATCCGCGGATATGAGACTGAGCCGAAGGCGTCGATGACATGCCGGGGGCGGACCGGGACGGGTTAACGGCAGGCTCCGCCGACCGATTGCAAGCGGTCGGCGGGGCCATTGTGGCTCTTGACAGCGGATTGGGTCATATGAGCGAAAGCCCGCCAGAGCGAGCAAGGTGCCCTGAAACGAGGCGGCATTGACCTTCTGGTCATGCCGCCGAAGCTGAAAGGCAGATTGCCGCTCTGGCGGGTTTGCAGCGTCGACCGGTTACGCGGTTTGGTAAAACCGCGTAACTAAATTAGCTTGAAGCCCTTGCGCTTGCCTACGGAGAGGGTGTCGCCCAGCTTGAGGGCGCTGGGGTCGATGTTGTAGCTCTTGGGAGCCACGGCCTTGCCGTTGATCTTGACGCCGCCGCCGTCGATGTCGCGGCGGGCCTGACCGGCGCTGGCCGAAAGGCCCAGGTCCTTGAGCAGGCCAGCGAGGTAGATCTGGCCCTCGTCGTTAACAGTCAGCTCAACGTGCTTCTCGGGGAAGTCAGCGAGCTGACCCTCCTTGAACACGCGGTCGAACTCGGCCTGAGCCTCGTCGCCGGCGCCGGCACCGTGGTAGGTGTCGCACAGGTCGCGGCCCAGAGCGCGCTTGAGCTCATAGGGATCGGCAGAACCGTCGGCCAGAGCAGCATCGATCCTGTCGACCTCGGCCGGGGTGAGCGAGCTCGCCAGACGATAGTACTTGCCGATCATCTCGTCGGGGATGGACATGGTCTTGCCGAACATATCCTTGGGCGCGTCGGTCAGGCCGATGTAGTTACCGTAGGACTTGGACATCTTACGGACGCCATCAGTGCCCTCGAGCAGCGGCATGGTGAGCGCGATCTGGGGCTCCATGCCCATCTTTTCCATGAGCTCACGGCCGGCGAGCAGGTTGAAGAGCTGATCGGTGCCGCCCATCTCCACGTCGGCCTTGATCTGCACGGAGTCGAAAGCCTGCATCACGGGATACAGGAACTCATGCAGGGCGATCGGCGTCTGAGACTGGTAGCGCTTGGTAAAGTCGTCGCGCTCGAGAATACGGGCGACGGTGAACTTGGAGCACACCTGCAGCAGACCGGCCAGATCCATCGACAAGATCCAGTCGCCGTTGTGCACGATGGTGGTCTTCTCGGGATCCAGGATCTTCATGGCCTGGCTCACGTAGGTCTCGGCATTGGCCTCGATCTGCTCCTGCGAAAGCTGCGGGCGAGTGGAATTCTTGCCCGAGGGATCGCCAATCAGCGCAGTACCGTTGCCGATGATGAGGGTGACGTTGTGGCCCAGGTCCTGGAACTGACGCATCTTGCGCAGCGGCACGGCATGGCCCAGGTGCAGGTCGGGACTGGTGGGATCGACGCCGAGCTTGATGTTGAGGGGCTCGCCCTTCTCAAGCTTCTTGCGAAGATCGGCCTCAGGGACGATTTGGGCAGCGCCCGAGGTGATGATACGCATTTGCTCGTCAACAGACAGCATTGGGTATCCTCCTTTTGCTATAGCACCCTCGCCGAAAACGGCGGTGCTGGAAGTCCATAAACTCTCTTATGATAACAAACTGACGCGACGCAGCACCTACGACAGGAAAATCCTCGTCCTGCCGCATGCGTCGATGGCAACTGGTAGACGTGTACCGTCACGCTCGACCAGATAGCGCACCTGCCGACGACGCAAGCAGTCGCGGCAACGGACCCGCCCCGTCGCATCGGTGGCGCAAACGCCCTCGGCGGTCAGCAGGCAGTGCTCGCACACCATGAGCTCGGGACGGTCGGCGTCGACCGGACCCAAGACGCCGGGTTCAGCAGCCAGCTCGGCAATACGCTCCCTATCATTGCTGAGCAGCTCGGCAGGCAAGTATACCCACCTCGCGCCAAGCCCGCGCAGCCAGGTAAGCGTGGCCCGATTGGCGCAGAACACCGGCGCCGCCACGTCAAACGCCGTGCCCAGCTCGCGAGCCATCGCCACCTGTCCCAGGTTGCGGCAGACAACGCGCCCGGCACGTTGCATAAGCGCCCGAGTCCGCTCGGCGTCGCCTGCGCGGCACACTTCGTCGAGCACCACCGTTGCATCGGACAGGTCCCGCTCATCGCGCGGATCCACATCCATCAGCTCCCAGGCAAAGACCATACGAGCAAAAGCCTCGCGCTTTGCCGGCTCCGCCGACCCCGCCAACTCCGTCGGCACGTCGCCATCTGCCAAAACGCCCTCAAGCGGCAACACCTCAACGGACCGCTCAGCAGGCGCGACCGCATCTGCCTCGGCCTGCATGCGCCCCAACACCGTTGCCGTCTGCCCCAGCACGCCGGCGCTGCGAATCAGATAGACCTCGCAGCCCGCATCCACCTTGCGTTTGCAATGCACGACGATGCGCTCTCCCGCAGCGGCATCCACGGGGCAAGGCACCTGCGGCCAGCGCTTGGGCACATCGGGACGTGCGTCGGCACCCGGGTAAAATCGGATCTCGAGCGTATCGCCCGCCGCCACGGCGGCATCAAGCTCAACCGTCACCTCTTCGTGACCCACCGCCACCAAGTGGCCCACGCGCACGCCCTGGTTGATCGCGCGCTCAAAGCTCATGAGCTCGGTGCCCGAACGACCCCGCAGATACGCATCGGTAAAGCCGCGGTTGAACGACCTTCCCAGCTCGCGCTCAAGCGCCGGCACCGCATCGGCATCCCATGTGCCATCGCGCAGCATATCGAGCGCCCGACGCCACACCCTCACCACGTTAAAGACGTAGTCGGGATTCTTCATGCGACCCTCGATCTTGAGCGATGCCACGCCGGCGGCAACAAGCTCGGGCAGATGCGCGATGCCCAGATAGTCACGCGGACAAAGCAGGCGGTCCCCTTCGACAGCGACAACACTCTGCCCCGCCTCGTCCACCAAGTCATAGGATAGACGGCACGGCTGTGTGCAGTCGCCGCGCATCGCCGACCGTCCGCGCCGCAGGGCCGAAAACTCACACGCGCCTGAATAGCCGATGCAAATCGCACCGTGGCAGAATACCTCGATGGGCACGCCCGTGGCACATAGCGCCGCAATCTCGTCGACCGTCAGCTCGCGTGCCGTCGTCACGCGCTCGACCCCCAGCTCGTCGGCGGCAAGCCGCACGGCGCCTTCGCTATGAGCGCCCGCCTGCGTGGACAGGTGAATCTCGACCCCGGGAATCGCCGCGCGCAGCGCGCAGGCCAACCCGGCATCGGCCACAATCAGAGCATCGGCGCCCAGCTCCAGTGCATGAGCTCCCAGCGCCACCGCGTCGGACAGTTCATCGTCAAACACGAACACGTTGAGCGTCACGTACACACGCACGCCATGAGCATGCGCCACGGCACAACCGCGCGCAAACTCGTCATCCGTAAAGCCATGAGCGCTCACACGGGCGTTAAAGCCGCCCAACCCCGCATAGATGGCATCGGCACCCGCGGCGATGGCCGCAAGCATCTGGTCGAGCCCGCCCGCCGGCGCCAGCAGCTCGGGCAGCGCCGCACCGGCAGCATCCAATCCAGTCTCGTATTGTCCGCTCGGCCCCATCGTCCGAATCGCCATCGGCAAACTCCTTACCAAGGTATGCATTCACTCTGAAAAATGCCGTCTTCCAGCATACACGAGGCCTCGCGCGCCCCGTTTGGTTTATCGTGTAATAACTTATGTCCATCCTGCCCCGACGGCATATCCGCCGTCCGGCACGACATACCTGGAGGTCAATATATGGGTCCTCGCCAACGACAGGGGCGCGGTCGCTCCAAGACGCATGTCCTTCCCATGATCTTGCTCTCGTTTTTGGGCTTTCTGCTTATCGCGGGCGTAGCGTTTGGCATCGGCATGATCGGCAACGTCAACCGCTGGCTGTCCGATCTGCCCGACTACACCGACGCCAATGCTTACCTGGTAAGTGAGCCCACCGACATCGTCGACTGCAACGGCAATACCATTGCGAGCTTCTACACGCAAAACCGCAAGTCCATTACCAAGGACCAGGTGTCCCCGTACGTGCTGCAGGGCACTGTCGACGTTGAGGACGAGCGCTTCTACGAGCATGGCGGCATCGACCTCTGGGGCATTGCACGCGCATCGGTGGCAACGCTCACCGGCGGCCACGAGGGCGCATCGACCATCACCCAACAGCTGGTTCGCAACACCATCCTGCAGGAGGAACAATTCGACTCGACCATCGAGCGTAAGGTGCGCGAGGCCTATATCGCCATCAAGATGGAGGATATGTACTCCAAAGACGATATCCTCATGATGTACCTCAACACCATCTACTACGGCCATGGAGCATATGGCATCGAGGCCGCCGCCGAGACCTATCTGTCCAAGACCGCCGCCGACCTCACCCTGAGCGAGGCCGCGCTGCTCATCGGCCTTCCCAACTCGCCCTCGCAGTACGACCCCACGGTTAATCCCGACCTGGCGCTGTCCCGCCGCAACAAGGTTCTGGACAACATGCTGCGTCTGGGCCACATCACGCAGGAAGAGCACGATGCCGCACAGGCTGAGCCCATCACGCTTAACGTGACCGAGATTTCGGGCAGTGGCGTCGATGTGTACTCTCAACCCTACTTTGTCTCCTACGTTAAGCAGCTGCTTGAGCAGGAGTTCTCCACCGACGTACTCTTTAAGGGCGGTCTAACCGTCAAGACCACCATCGACCCCACCATGCAGCAGGTGGCCGAGGAGGCTGTGCGCTCGCAGCTCGACACGCTTTCGCTCGACGGCCTGGACATGGGCATGGTCGTCGTTGACCCCAAGACCGGCTACATCAAGTGCATGGTAGGCGGCTACGACTACAACGCCGACGAGAATCACGTGAACCACGCTACGGCAAAGCGCCCCGTGGGCTCCACGTTTAAGGCCTTTACGCTGGCAACTGCCATCCAAAACGGTATGAACCCCAACGTCACCCTCAACTGCAACTCGCCGCTCAAGGCCAAGGGCACCACGACCGAGGTGCAAAACTACGGCAACCAGAGCTATGGCAACATCACGCTTAAGCAGGCAACGGCATACTCATCCAACACCGGCTACATTCAGGTGGCCGAAGCCATCGGCAATGACAAGATCATATCGCTCGTCAAAAAGCTTGGCATCGATCCCGCCAAGGACAATATCGAGGACGTTCCCGTCATGACGCTCGGCACCGGGTCCATCTCACCGCTCGAGATGGCATCTGCCTACGCAACGTTTGCCAACGGTGGCTACTACCGTCAGCCCATCGCCATTACCGAGATCGACTCGCGTACCGGCTCGGTTCTGTACCAGCACACCGACAATCCCACGCAGGTGCTCACCGAAGGCGAGGCTGCCGCGGTTACCGATGTTCTATCCAGCGTCATGCAGGGCAGCGGCACGGGTGCCGCCGGCGCGCTGAACGTCAACCAGCCCTATGCCGGCAAGACGGGCACCACTGACAACACCACCAACCTGTGGTTCTGCGGCTTCACGCCGCAACTGACATGCGCCCTGTGGACCGGTTATTCCGCAGGCGAGATTCCCATCCAAAAGTACGGTTCGGACCTGCTGGGCGACAGCACCAACCTGCCCGTCTTTAAGAAGTTCATGAACACCGTTCTTGCGGGCACCGAGCGCGAGGAATTCCAGACCGGAACGGCTCCCACGTACAAGAACAATAGCGTCTGGAAGTTCTACGGCACTAGCAACGCCAAGAAGTCGGAGGACAAAGACGACAAAGACGACAAAGACGAGGGAGCAACCACCACGACGACTACCACCACGACGACCGAGACCACGGGTGGCGATACGACCGGCGGCAACGGTACCACCGGCGGAGACGGTACGACCGGCGGCGGCGACGGTAGCGGCGGCGAGGGCGGCTCAACTAACCCCACCCCAAAAACCCACCCCACAACCCAAACAAAACCAACCCCCT
>CABUUG010000093.1 GCA_902494605.1 uncultured Collinsella sp. | reverse complement strand
TGGCGTACTCGACCTCGGGCTGCTTGGACAGGGCGTCGCCCACGCCGGCCCAGAAGTACTCTGCCGGAGCCTCGGCGATGATCTTGGGATTGATGAAGATGTGCGCCGGTCGGTTGGGGTACGAATAGCCCTCGAGCGATCCATCGTCGTTGTAGACGACGGCAATGGCGGTCGCGGCGGAACAGTTAGAGCAAATCGTCGGCACGGTAAAGACAATCTTCTTGAGCTCGATGGCCGCTGTCTTGACGGTGTCGAGTGCCTTGCCGCCGCCGCAGGCGATTAGCACGTCTGCCTGCTGGCAAGCGGGGGAGTTCACGACCTTGGCGATATTGGCGCGCGTACTGTTGGTGCCGTAGACGCGCGTCTCCAGAATCTCGACGTCGGTGCCTGCCAGCGCAGCTTCGATGCCGGGCAGCGCGGCAGCCAGTGCTCGCTTGCCGCCAATTATGGCGACCTTGGTCGCTCCGTACTCGGCCAGCGCGCCGGGCAGCTCGTCAAAGCAGTCCTCGCCGACGGTATAGTCGCTCATTCCAATCGTGCGCATAGGTGCCTTCTTTCGTTAGATAGAGTGCTTTCAGGTATTTTGCTCCTAGAGAAGGCTAACGACCACGAGAAATTTCTTACGTTTGAAACCAGTGTTGAGGGTTTTTCGCCGGCGTTGACCGTGCTACCATACAGCCCATAAGCGTTGATGGGGACGAGTAGTCGGCCGTCCGCATGCCACAGAGAGCGGGGAGCGCTGAGAGCCCGTGCATGCGACCGATGAAAATCACCCCGGAGCTGCGGTCCCAACGGACGTGCCGCGCAGGTTCGTCTTAGTAGACATCGCCGAGATGGTCGTCGATACAGGCCAGCCGAGTAACGGATGCGAGCGCGCGAATACGCGGGCGAGGGCATCTAAGCTGGGTGGTTAAGCGAAGAGCTTTTGCGGGCGTGCAGCCCGTTTTGTGGCGCTTCGTCCCAGCTTGCAGGGACGGGCGCTTTTTTTGGTGCCCATCGGGCGTGCGCGCCCACGACATGAAAGGGGTACCGTGGCAAACGAGTACAAGCAGACGATGAATCTGCCCAAGACCGGTTTTCCCATGCGTGCCGGTCTTTCCAAGTCCGAGCCCAAGCGACTCAAGGACTGGCAGGACAACAAGGTCTACGAGCAGGTTCTGAAGAAGAACGAGGGTCACAAGAAGTTCGTGCTGCACGACGGTCCTCCGTACGCCAACGGTCCGATCCACATCGGCCATGCCATGAACAAGATCTCCAAGGACATGATCAACCGTTACTGGATGATGCAGGGCTGCGAAGTTCCCTATGTCCCCGGTTGGGACTGCCACGGTCAGCCGATCGAGCACAAGGTCGAGGAGAAGCTCGGCACCGAGAAGTTCAACCAGACCTCCACGGCTAAGATCCGCGAGCTTTGCAACAAGTTCGCTGTCGAGAACATCGAGCTGCAGAAGGCCGGCTTCCGTCGCCTGGGCGTTCTTGGCGACTGGGACAACCCCTACCTGACGCTCTATCACCAGCATGACGCTGCCGACATCGAGGTCTTCAAGGCCATGTTCGATAAGGGTATGATCTATCGCGGTCACAAGCCCGTCCATTGGTGCAAGCACTGCCACACCGCGCTGGCCGAGGCTGAGATTGAGTACTCCGACGAGACGAGCCCGTCCATCTTCGTGCGCTTTGAGATGACTTCCAAGCCCGCCGGCCTCGAGAACTTCGACGGCCCGGTCGACTTTATCATCTGGACGACCACGCCGTGGACCATCCCCTCCGACCAGGCCGTTTCCCTTAAGCCCGGCGCCGCCTATGTCGCCGTTGAGCACGAGGGTCGTGCCGAGGTCATGCTCGAGGACCTGGCTCCCAAGTGCTGCGAGGAGTTTGGCTGGGAGTACACCCCGGTTATGGTCGACGGCAAGCCCTATGTGGTTCCCGCCGAGACCTTCCACCACATCCACTACAAGCAGCCGATCTTTGACGGTGTCGAGGGTGTGGCGCTGCTGGCCGATTACGTCGGTGTCGATGACGGTACCGGTATCGTCCACAACTCGCCCGGCCACGGCGTCGACGACTACTTTGCCTGCCTCAAGGAGGGCATCACCGACATCTGCATGCCGGTCGATGACGACGGCAAGTTCTACACCGGCGAGGAGTTTGGTACCGGTGGCCCCTTCAGCGGTATGGATACCGATGAGGCCAACCCGCACATCATCGAGTTCCTGCGCGAGCGCGGCACCCTGGTCCTCGAGAAGAAGATCACGCACAGCTATCCGCACTGCTGGCGCTGCAAGCACCCGGTGCTCTTCCGTGCTACCGACCAGTGGTTTGTCTCGATGGACAAGACCGGCTTGCGCGAGCAGGCTGGCAAGGAGGTCCGCGAGAACGTCAAGTGGTATCCGGCCCATGCCGCCAACCGCATTGGCGCCATGGTCGAGCAGCGTCCCGACTGGTGCATCAGCCGCCAGCGCAACTGGGGTGTGCCTATCCCCAGCTACACCTGCGCCGACTGCGGCGAGAAGGTCATGAACGACGCTACGCTCGACGCCGTCATCAAGCTCTTCCACGAGAAGGGCTCGGACGCCTGGTTCACCGACGCTCCCGAGAGCTACCTGGGCGAGGCCTGCGTCTGCCCCAAGTGCGGCGGCCATCACCTCAAGGCCGATAAGGACATCCTCGACGTGTGGTGGGATTCCGGCGTCTCCTGGAAGGCCGTCTGCGAGTATCGACCCGAGCTTGAGTACCCGGCTGACGTGTATCTCGAGGGCTCCGACCAGCATCGCGGTTGGTTCCAGAGCTCGCTGCTCACCTCGGTGGGTGCCAACGGCCATGCTCCGTACAAGGCGGTCGTCTCGCAGGGCTTCACGCTCGATGGCCAGGGCCGCAAGATGTCCAAGTCGCTCGGCAACGTCATCGACCCCAACAAGGTCTGCGACGAGATGGGCGCTGACATCATCCGTCTGTGGGTTGCCTCCGTCGACACCAGCTCCGACGTCTCCATCGACCATGAGATTCTCGCTCGTACGTCCGATGCCTACCGTCGTTTCCGCAACACGCTGCGCTTCCTGCTCTCCGAGCTCGAGGGTCAGTTTGAGCCCGAGACCGACGGCGTCGCCTTTGCCGACCTGCTGCCGCTCGACAAGCTCATGGTTGCCCGCCTGACTCAGGTTCAGGCCGAGGTCGACGACGCTTACTCTTGCTACGAGTTCCCGCGCGCTTACCGTGCGCTTTATGACTTCGTGGTTACCGAGCTTTCCAACGTGTACCTCGACGCCCTGAAGGACCGTCTGTACTGCGATAAGCCCGGCTCGCTCGAGCGCCGCAGCGCCCAGACCGTGCTGGCCGAGCTCTTCTCGATGCTCATGCGCGACCTGCAGCCGATTTTGTCCTACACCGTCGACGAGGCCATGGCATATGCGCCCGCCGGCTGCGTCGATCACCAGAAGTACGCCGCGCTGCTCGATTGGTACAAGTCGCCCATCACGGTCGATGAGGCCAACGAGTTTGAGGGCGTGCTCGAGGCTTCTCTTGAGCTCCGTAGTGCCGTGACCAAGGCCCTTGAGGATGCCCGTTCTGCCGGCACCTTCACCAAGAGCCAGCAGGTTCGCGTCAAGGCGGCCGTTCCCGCCGAGATGTACGCGCTGCTGACCGGTGATAAGGCCGTCGACCTGGCCGAGTTCTACATCGTCTCCGATGTTGAGCTGACCCAGGGCGAGGAACTCTCCGTTGCCATTGAAGCTGCCGAGGGCGAGTGCTGCGACCGTTGCTGGAACTACCGCACCACCGTTGGCGAGTACAACGGCCACGCACATATTTGCAAGCGCTGCGCCGGTGCTTTGTAGGTTACGGCGTTCGTAGAACGCCGTAACCTACCGACGCTGCAAACGCCCCTAAGCGGCAATCTGACGTTCAATCGTCGGTCGCGTACCAAAGTACGCTTCCCTCCTCTTTCACGTCACCTTGCTCGCTTAGGGACGTTTTCGCTGTTGGTGACGATAGCGCGGCGTTTCCATTGCTGGAGCTAAAAGTTTTCTTTCGCTTTCGCTCTTAGTCGAAAGCTATCAAGCGACATTCCGTTATTCGGAATGTCGCTTTCTTTTTATGCGGGTTATTTATCTGGCGTTAGCGAATATGTCGTGCGCTCTGCGTGTGGCAATATAAGATGGTTAATTGCGTTAAACGGAATTCGATGTTCTTGAGGGTAGGGGATTGATTTGGGTCGTACTGGGGATATGACGCCGCCTTTGCGTTGGCGGGTGGGTGTTGCTGGTGGGGGGGCGCTGGTTGTGCTGCTTGTTGACCAGTTGACCAAGCTTGCGGTTCGTGCCGTGGGCGATGCACTGCATGTGACCGTCATCCCCGGCGTGATCGACTTCCTGTTTGTCCGCAATATCGGCGCTGCCTTTAGCATGGGCGAGGGACATGGCATCGCGTTTGCCGTGCTGGCGCTGGCGGTCATTGTCGCTATTGCCGTGTACCTCGTTCGTGCACCCCAGCTCGCCCATCTTGAGGTTGTGGGCATGGCGATGGTTGCGGGCGGTGCTATCGGCAACGCTATCGATCGTTTGGCCTTTGGCTTCGTGACCGATTTTATTGCCACCACCTTCATCGACTTTCCCGTCTTCAATGTGGCCGATATCGGCATTACGGTCGGTGTTGTGCTGGCGCTTATCGGTTACATGTTCTTGAGTCCCGCCGCTCGCGAGGTCGATGCGACTGCTGAGCTCAATGCCCGTGATGAGGCCCGCGCTAAGCGCAAAGCCAAGCAGCGTGGGGAGCGTGCCCGCAAGATTCGCGAAAGGAATGAGCGTTAATGGCCGACATCCATATTCTTGTTGCCGACGATTGCTCTGGCCAGCGTCTCGACGCCTTTTTGGGTGCCAACGACGGCTGCCCCACGCGCTCTGCCTGCGCGCATCTGATCGAGGGCGGCGCCGTAATCGTGAACGGCGAGACCTGTCTGTCAAAAAAGTATGCCGTACGCGCCGGTGACCGCATCTCGGTCGACCTGCCCGAGCCACACGATCCCACCGATGTGATTCCCGAGGCCATCCCGCTCGACATTCGCTATGAGGACGACTATCTCATTGTGCTCTCCAAGCAGCGCGGGCTGGTGTGCCATCCCGCCCACGGCCACGAGAGCGGCACGCTTGCGAACGCCTTGGTCTACCACTGCGGTATCGATCATCTTGGTACCGTGCAGGGTGAGGACCGCCCCGGCATCGTGCATCGCCTGGATCGCGATACCTCGGGCCTTATGCTCGCGGCAAAAGACGACGACACCCAGCGCGCGCTTCAAAATCTCATTCGCACGCGTACGCTCGACCGCCGCTATATCACGCTTGTCCACGGGCACATCGCCATGGACGAGGGCACCATCAATACCGGTATCGCCCGTTCTACGCGCGACCGCGTCAAGATGGCGGTTTCGGACGACCCCTTTGCCCGTCAGGCCATTACGACCTTTAAAGTCCTCGAGCGCTTTGATTCCACGCGCTTTGACGATGGTTATACGCTCGTTGAGTGCCATCTGTTTACCGGTCGCACGCACCAGATTCGCGTGCATATGCGTCATATCAACCACGCCTGCGTGGGCGATCCACTCTACGGCAAGTGCGATGCGCGCGCCGACCAGGGCCTGACCAGGCAGTTCCTTCATTCCTGGCGCGTGGCGTTCGACCATCCCGTGACGGGGGAGCGCATTGAGTGCCGCGACGAGTTGCCGTGGGATCTCGCTGCGGTTCTCGACGATCTGGCTCCGCGCTCGCTCGGTCGCACGGCCGTTGGAGATGAAATCGTTCCGCAGCTCGGTCTTCTCGAAGCCTAGCCAGTATTAGGTGGTTTCTTGAACTCGGTAAGCCTGCGGTAAGATATACGATTGTTTACGTTACGCGTTGCTGGGAGCCTGCATGCTCGCCTTTTTACAAACCAACACACCCATCGTGATCTTCAACCAGATTGTCGTCACGCTGCTCACGGTCTGCTTTCTGTACCAGGTGGTCTTCTTTGTCATTGGCGCTCTTCGTGGCGAGGTCGCGCCTCCCAAGGCCAAAAAACTCCATCGCTATGCCTTTTTTATCGCGGCGCATAATGAGGAGGCCGTGATCGCCAACCTCGTTCGCTCCATCAAGGACCAGGATTATCCGTCCGAGCTCATCGAGGTTTTCGTGGTCGCCGATGCCTGCACCGACAACACGGCGCAGCTCGCGCGCGAGGCCGGTGCCATTGTTTACGAGCGCAATGACCTGGCCCGCAAGGGCAAGAGCTGGGTCATGGACTTTGGCTTCGACCGCATTCTCAACGAGTATCCCGACACGTTTGAGGGCTACTTTATCTTCGATGCCGATAACGTTATCTCCCGCGATTACGTTTCCAAGATGAATGATGCCTTTGACCAGGGCTTCCATGTGGTCACGAGCTATCGCAATTCCAAGAACTTCGGCAGCTCGTGGATCTCGGCTGCTAATGCCACGTGGTATCTACGCGAGGCGCGCTTCCTCAACAACGCGCGTAATATCTGCAAGACGTCCTGCGCTGTTTCGGGTTCGGGCTACCTCATCTCCGCCAGCGTTATCGAGGGCATGCACGGTTGGCAGTTCCACACGCTGACCGAGGACATTCAGTTCACCACGTTCTGCGCCATTCACGGCATTCGCATTGGCTATGCGCCGGCGGAGTTCTTTGACGAACAACCCGTGACGTTTAAGGCGTCCTGGAAACAGCGCATGCGTTGGACCAAGGGCTTCTACCAGGTGTTCTTTACTTACGGTAAGCACCTGGTCAAGTCGACCTTCCGCTACCATCGCTTTGCCGCCTACGACATGTTCATGACGATCGCCCCGGGTATGCTGCTGTCGCTCATCTCGATGCTCGCCAATGCGACGTTCCTGATCGTGGGTGGACTCTCGCACGGCTTTTTGGCTACCGAAGTCGAGATGCAGGCCTGTGCCGCGTCGCTCATTATGACCTTCGCCATGATGTACCAGACCTTCTTTATCCTGGCGCTGCTCACGACTATCTTTGAGTACAAGCATATTCACTGCGCGCAAAAGTGGCGTCTGGTGACTAACCTGTTTACCTTCCCGATCTTTATGTTCAGCTATATCCCTATCACGGTGGCCGCGCTGTTCCTGAAGGTCGACTGGGTTCCTACCCAGCATGCCGTAAACGTCACCCTCGACGAGGTCATGCAAGGCGCCAAATAACCACCACCAAAACCACCGCAAAGGGGACCGGCACCTTTGTGATGGTTTT
>CABUUG010000092.1 GCA_902494605.1 uncultured Collinsella sp. | reverse complement strand
GGTGAAATACGGACTGTTTCATGCCTTTAAAGGCCTCAACAGTCCGTATTTCACCGCAACTTATTGAAGGTGGACCGCGAACGATTTCGCTATCGGGATTCGGCGTAGGGTTTTGTTGTCGGAATGCCGTAGCCGCGCATCATGGCACCGAACGATTCTACGTCATAGGTGTCCGAGAGTTTGAAATGAATGACGTTGTGGCCCATGGCGCGAAGGTTCGCGTCGCGCATGAGGGCCGCTCGATACGTTTTTGCCGCCGCCTGCTCTGGATCATTTTGAGCTTCGTCTTCAAACTTGCCTAGCCCATGCAGCTCTGCCAGCGTCCATGAGCCGCCTGGCATCTGCCAGCCATAATCTGCTAGATAATAGCCAGCGTTTCCCGGTCGCGTTATCTCAACTTGAAGCTCGGGCGCGGCAACCCCAGCGAGAATCATCGCTGCTCTCGCCTCAGACTCGCCGCCATTGTCTGACCTGCCGTCCATATACTCAAAAACGTCAAAAGCACGCGCGATGCCATGCAACCCTCGGCAATTTGCCTGCGCGTATGCTCGCAGTTCTTCGCGTTCGACATCGTACTCACGGGCCAAGCCATCGACATAGCCCAGCGCATAGCGAAAGGCGCTCGTTCGAGCGATATCAACAACCGTTCGACACGGATCCGTCAGTGTAAACAGACCTAGCCGCCACACTTCGCCCGCCCGCCAGCGCTTGTATTCAACGAACTCATACGTATCACGCCTTGTAGACCGTGGCAGCAGTACTTGCACTTTATCCAGAAGCGTATACGCCGAGCCGATGCCGTAGAGCAGCGCTGCCGTCGATCCGCAAAACACAGCATCCGGTTCAACGACCGCAATAGCGGATGCCAGCTGAAAGATGCGATCTTCAACCCCAAGATTATTCCAATAGACCGGATCCGCATACACATGGTTGTAAAGACGAAGCATGAGCTCTTCCTGCATAAGCTCGCGCGCACGGCGTTCATCCCAAGGATCAATTGTTATAAGCAGCTGTCCATCTTGATGAATTCCAACGGCCGAGAATAGCATTCTTGCATATGACTGCGGAAAATGTTTGCCTTTATCGAGCATGGCCAACCCCATAACCATCACGGCGGAGAGAATACCATTACGCTATCGCATGCTTCCGTCCGCAGGCCTTGCCAAAAGCTGACCAAAAGCTTGACGCCGCAGGTCAGAGCTTCAAAAAATAATTCCACTCTCGGTAGACGGTCGCTACGACCCTCCCAACGGCATCAAAATCCAACCTTACAAATAGTTGCGGTGAAATACGGACTACATGGGCCATAAAAGCCGGAAAACAGTCCGTATTTCACCGCAACTTAGGAGGGGATGTGGGGTCCCCGGCATGTATATGAAAACGGCTCTGGCACCAAATAGAGCCAAAGCCGTTAAAACTATCTTATGGAGCGGGCGACGGGAATCGAACCCGCGTCATCAGCTTGGAAGGCTGGGGTTCTACCATTGAACTACGCCCGCAAGATATGGTCGGGACGACAGGATTTGAACCTGCGACATCCTGCTCCCAAAGCAGGCGCGCTACCAAACTGCGCCACGTCCCGAAGGTGTTGAGCAGCTAAGGTCTAAACCTTGCGTGTCCCAAAGCGAAGGAAATTATAGGGGAGACTCCCCGCCTGTGCAAGCATTGATGCCTTAGCTCCTCGAATGTGCGACAAAACGACTATGGAGCAGGCCGATCACAAATGCCACCACGGCAACCGGCGCCCACGCGGCTCCAATGTCCGCCAGCGGCAGCGCATCAAACGGCAGCCACGCGCCCGCAAAGAACGCGTCGCGAACCGAGGTGATCACGCTCTGAACCGCGACCACACCGCCGACCCAGACCCACACCTGCGGATGAGCGTCGCAAAAGCCGTGCACCAGGCCCATCAGTACCAGCACGATGGCAACGGGATACAAGGCGTTGAGCATGGGCACCGAGAACATAAGAATCACGTCGAGGCCCACGTTGGAGAGCACGCACGAAAACGCCGCGAACACAAAGGCGAGCATCGCAAAGGGGCGGCGCATGGCCTCCTCGGAAGCCTCCGCTCCCCCTGTAACCACATACGTCTCGCAGAAGTACCGCGAGCAGCAGCTAATAAGACCGATGCACACGTTCATGCAGGCGAGGAAAAAGATCGCGAAGACCACGACCGTGCCAGCAAGCCCAAAATGCATGGAGGCCGAACGAGCGAGGATGGCAGCGCCGTTGGTGGCATCGGGCATAACCGTGCCGAGTTGCATTCCGGCAAGCGCCAGGCCGCAGTAGATGATGGCCATGAGCACGCCGGCGATCACACCCGAACGCGAGATCTCGAAGGCCACGCGCCTATCGTCGGTAACGCCCAACTCGTGGATGGTCTCGGCGATGATGATGCCGAAGGCGAGCGACGCGAGCAGGTCCATGGTCTGATAGCCAGTCAAAAAGCCCTGCACGGCGGCGCCTGCATCGTAGGGAGCCTGAGGCGCGGCAGCCGGTCCCAGTGGCGAGACCACGGCGGCACCCACGACCAACACGATGAGCGCAATGAGCGCGGGGCCCGTAATGCGGCCGAGCACGCGCGTGATGACACCCGGGCGCAGCGTGAGAGCAAACGCGACGACAAAGAAGCCAACGGCAAACACCAGGCGAGCCGTGCCGAGCGAAACACCCTCGGGCAGCAGCGGCACCAGCATTTCGAACGCCGTAGAGCTTGTGCGAGGAATGGCCAGGCACGGACCGATGGCCAGATAGACCGCCGCAACGAAGAATTCACCAAACTTGGGATGCACGCGGCCGGCCAGCTCGCGGGCCGTGCCGGCGAGCGCGACGGCGATAAATCCCATGACGGGCAAACCGATAGCGGCAATCAGAAAGCCGAACATGGCGACCGGCGTGGCTGAACCTGCTTGCAGCGCCAGCAGCGGCGGAATGATAAGGTTGCCGGCGCCAAAGAGCATCGAGAACAGGGCGATGCCGACGGTAACGACATGGTCGGAGCGCAGACCACGCGAGGCGGATGAGGCCATAGACACACCTTTCGGGTCGAAACAAAAACGGGACGGGCAAAAGACCCGTCCCGCAAGTATATACGCTCTAGCAGGCTAAATCGCGCAAAGCGTCAATCGCAGTGTCGACTTCCTCGTCCGTGTTGAAATACCCAAACGAGAAGCGGACGACGCCCTGGCGCTCGGTCCCCAGCGCGCGGTGCATGAGCGGAGCGCAATGGGCGCCGGGGCGCGTCGCAATCCCCCACCCTTGCATGAGCGCATCCGAGATCTCGGCAGAATCGATATTGCCCACGTTGAGTGAGACGATCGCCGAGCGCGTCGGCTGGTCAAAAGCACCGTAGAGCGCAATGCCGGGGATTTCGCGAACACCGGCGAGGAAGCGCTCGGCCAGCGCGCGTTCGCGAGCTGCAATCGTCTCCACCCCGCCCTGGGCCTCGATAAAGTCGAGGCCGGCAGAAAGGCCGGCGATACCGTGGCCGTTGAGCGTGCCCGCCTCAAGGCGCGTGGGCCACTCAAGCGGCTGCAACGCATCGAAGCTGTGCACGCCCGTGCCGCCCATGGCCCACGGCGCCACGTCGACGTCCTCCGCCACGGCCAAGCCACCGGTGCCCTGCGGACCCATGAGCCCCTTGTGGCCGGTAAAGCACACGATGTCGAGGCCCATGGCCTGCATATCGATATGCGCCGTGCCGGCAGACTGAGAGGCGTCAACGATCACAAGCGCGCCGGCCGCATGGGCCATGGCGGCCACGCGCGCAATGTCGACCTCATTGCCGGTCACATTGGAGGCGTGCGTCACCACCACGGCACGCGTGCCTGGCGTGACCAAACGCTCGAGCTCGTCGAAGTCAAGCGCGCCGTTCGCGTCGCAACCCGCATGCTCAACCGTCACACCCTGCTCCGTCGCCAAGTGATTGAGCGGACGTAGCACGGAGTTGTGCTCGAGCACCGTTGTGACCACGCGGTCGCCGGGGCGCACCACCCCGTTGATGGCGGTGTTGAGCGCCGCCGTAGAGTTGGGCGTAAAGCACACATGGTCCGCCCTCGGGCAACCCAAAAGGCGCGCGAGCTTGGCACGGCAAGCGTGAATCGTACGAGCAGCATCGAGGGCACCCGACGTGGCGCCGCGCCCGGCATTGCCGAGTGAACACATCGCCTGCGTCACGGCATCGATGACCGTCTGCGGCTTGTGCATGGTCGTCGCCGCGTTATCCAGGTAGATCATCGCACGACCTCCCACATATCAATCACGGTATAGCCCTCGGTGGGAACGCCCGCCGCGGTAAGCTCGCTGCGCAGCAGCTCCTCATCGGCAGGCAACGCCTTCCACGCCAGACCGCAGCCGGCAGCGACCTCCCCGGGCACGGGAATCGTTCGCCCGGGAAGGCCGCGCTCGATGCACAGGGACTCGCAGCCCATGGCGGCCGCCGTGGTGGGAAACGTGATGACAAGCGCCGGGCGCTTCTCCCTCATGGCAACTCCAACCAATACGCTACGGGCGCACGACGCGCACGGCCTGCTCCATCTTCTCCACGATCACGTACATATTCGTGACCTCGCCCACCGCGAGCTGGTCCTTAATGCCATAGTGATCGAGGCAGGTGCCGCAGGTAAGGATCTCGACACCCTGCTCGGCCAGGCCCTTCAGGTCATCGAGCACCGGTGAGCCCTCGACGGTGAGCTTGGCGCCGCCGTTGTAGAACAGCATGGTCGCGGGCAGCTCTTCCTGCTGCGTCACGGCAAAGATAAACGCCTTCATGAGCTTGTGGCCCAGCTCGTCGTCGCCACGGCCCATGCAATCGGTGTAGACGGAAATGACGAGCTTGCCCTTGCCGGCGCTTGCGTCGCAAAAAGCGGCACCGTCCTGCTCGGGGTCCACAACGGCCACGGCGCCAGAGGTCGCCACGGTCACGTGCCACTCGGCGTCAGAAACCTTCTCGGCCGAGGCCGTGCAGCCCTTCTCCTGCGCCATCTTGGAGATGTTCTTGACGGCGGTCTCGTTGTCGACCGCGGTCACGACGGCGCCCTCGCCATTAAGCTGCTTGAGGGCCTTGAGCGTCTTGAAGACGGGCAGCGGGCAGGCATCGCCCATGGCATTGACTTCAATCTTGGTAGACATAGCAAATTCCTTTCGAAAGAACCGTTCTAGAGAACGGTAAACAGTTACATAAACGTGCGGGCTAGCGAACAACGCGGACGACAGGACCGCCCGGCTCCGCCTCGTACACGCGCCCGACAACGGCGGCGATGCGCCCCTCGGCATGTAGACGGCGCGCAAGCTCATCAACATCCCTCGCGGGCGCCGCAATAAGCAAACCACCCGAAGTCTGCGGATCGTACAGCGCATCCAGCATGCCCGGTTCCATGTCATCGTCGGCCGTCACGCGCAGACCAAAGAAATCCTGGTTGCGGTAGGCACCGGCAGGAATAATGCCCAGACGCGCCATATCGAGCACCTGGTCAAAGAGCGGCACCGCCCCCGACGCAAGTACAATCTGCACGCCCGAGCCCTCGGCCATCTCGCACGCATGCCCGATCAGGCCAAAGCCCGTAATGTCGGTGCAGCCGTGAAGCTCGAGTCCCTCGGCCAGACGGATCGGGGCCTCGTTGAGGGTGCGCATCGAGTCGAACATGGCTGCGGCCTCGTCCTGCTCGATGAGCTCGCCCTTAATGGCCGTGGTGATGATGCCCGAGCCGATCGCCTTGGTCAGCAGTAGGACATCGCCCACGCACGCACCGCTGTTGGCGAGCATACGGTCAAGTGCGACAAAGCCGCTCACAGACAGACCGTACTTGGGCTCGTCGTCGTTGATGGTGTGGCCGCCCGCGATGGAGCAACCCGCCTCGACGCACTTGTCGGCGCCGCCCGCCAGAATCTGACCGGCAACCTCAACGCCCAGGCAGCTCGGGATGCACAGCAAGTTCATGGCATGGCTCGGCCGCCCGCCCATGGCGTAGATGTCCGACAGCGAGTTGGCCGCGGCGATCTGGCCAAACAGGAACGGGTCGTCGACCATCGGCGGGAAGAAGTCGATGGACTGCACGAGCCCCAGGTTCTCCCCTACACGGAAGACACTCGCATCGTCGGAGGTATCGAACCCCACGAGCAAGTTGTCGTTATGCACATTGGGTAAATCGCCCAGGACCTGGGCGAGGGCTCCGGGGGCCAACTTAGCGGCTCAACCGCTCGCGGCCGTCATGGATGTGAGCCTCATGGTGTCCTTAGCCATACGAACCCCCTTCCAACAAATCAACGATTTTAAGTATACGCCCCAGGCACGCTTCCCAAGAGACCGCCGACGGCTCGAACGTCGAAGGCGGCGCCGCAAGCGCCTGCGCGATAGCATCTGCCAGTGCGCGCTCAAACAACGGAAGGTCGGCCGCCACGGGCGTGTCGACATCCGTCATACGCGGCGACGCCACCCACGTCACGGGAGCACCGGGAAGCATCGCCTCCATCCAGGGACGAACGCCGGGCAAATCGGTCGCCACAACTTTGCAGCCGCACGCGAGGGCCTCGATCGTCACGAGCGGCAGACCCTCGTAAAACGAAGGCAGCACAAAGACGTCGGAACTGCGGTAGGCATGCACGAGTCCATCGCTATCCAGGCGCCCCGCCAGCGTCACCGGCACATCCGAGGCCGCGGACAAGCGCTCGATACGCGCGTACTCGGCATCGTCCCCGCGGCCGCCCACAAGTACCAAGCCAGATGGGCGGACGCCATCGTCAATCGGCAATGACACAGCTCGAACCAGCGACTCGACGCCCTTTTTAAAGCAAATCTTGCCCACGTACACAAGCGATCCCGGCTGCCTCGCCACGCTTGCATCGCGACAGAAGACGCGATGGTCGTAGCCCGTCCCAATCACGTGGATGCGATCGGCATCGACGCCGCACACCAGGCCAATCTGCTCAGCCTGCTCAGCATGGAGCGCAAAGACGGCATCGAGCCGACGAACCGCACTTACGATGCGATCGCGCTCGAGCGCATGCGAACGCAGCTGGCGCAGGTCGGTCGAATGGCACACGGCAACAACCGGCACGTCCCGGACGCACTCGCGCGCCAATGCGGTCACCAGATACAGGTGATGGCAGAGCACCAGATCGGGCCGAAACTCAGCCACAGCCCGATCGATTGCAGCAGCAAATGCCCGCTCAAATGCCTTGAGCATCGAAGACGTCAGGTCACGATAGCGTGTGGAGGGATAGGGCATGACATCGGACATACCGCAGATATGAAAGGGCAGCTCAGGGGTATCGAAGTCGACGGTATAGATGGGTACGCCCGC
>CABUUG010000091.1 GCA_902494605.1 uncultured Collinsella sp. | reverse complement strand
GCCATGTGGGGGTGGTGGCGACGTGCATTTTTGCGAGTATTCTGCAGTCGAAGGTCCCTGCATACCGACCTCGGGCAAAAAATCGGGAGTTCTCGATGTTTTCTACGAATGATGGGCGGGGTTATGGGCTGACAGCGTTTGATTTGCAGGGATATTCGCGGTCTTTGGCATTTATCATGGCGCCCGAAGCTCTTGATTATGTTGAATACTCCTAAAAATGCACGGCGCTTAGAGGGGGACCTTCGCGAAAAAGGAAACCGCCCCGTCGAAGTATGCATTCGACGGGGCGGTTTATGCATTTGGCCGATTAAGGATGCGCTGTCAAACTACTAGAACTTGACGGTCGGGGCCTGGCGGGCTGCTTCGGCGGCCTCGAAGCCCTGGCGCTCCTTAAACTGGAAGATGCCGGCAAAGATGACAGCCGGGAACGTCTGAATGGCGTTGTTGTAGCTGAGCACGCAATCGTTGTAGCTCTGGCGTGCATAGCTAATCTTGTTCTCGGTATCCTCGAGCGATGCCTGCAGCTGCGTAAAGTTGGTGTTTGCCTTAAGATCGGGATAGGCCTCGGCTACGGCGAAGAGCTGACGCAGCGCACCGGTCAGCACGTTGTCGGCTTCCATCTTGGCTTCGGGCGTGGTGGCCTTGACGGCGGTGTTGCGCGCGCTGATCACGGCGGAGAGCGTCTCCTGCTCGTGCTTGGCGTAGCCCTTGACGGTCTCGACCAGGTTGGGGATCAGGTCGTTGCGGCGCTGCAGCTGCGTATCGATGTTCTGCCAGGCGTTATCGATGCGGTTACGCTTGGTGACCATGTTGTTGTAGATGCCGGCGATGGCGCAGACAATCACAATGACAACAACGATGCCGATGATGACGGTAATCATGATGTCTCCGTTTCGAATGGCCGCGGCGGCATGCGCCAGCTGCCGTTGGTATAACGCTACTAGTATACCCGCAACGTTTTACCGTGCCGAACTTTCCGGTAAGCGTTGTGTTTTCGGCGGGGTCGGCACCGGGGCAAAGCGCGCGAGGTACAGGTGTAAGATATGCGACAGATTGACGAGTGTTGTCTTTGCCCTGAGGATGGCGATACCAGTGGACCTTCGCATCAAGAAAACCTACCGCGCCCTGTTCGATGCCTTTACCGAGCTTCTCGAGGAGCATCGTTTTGAGGACCTGACGGTTGCCATGCTGTGCGACCGCGCCATGATTCGCCGCACGACGTTCTATAAGCACTTTCGCGATAAAAACGATTACTTCGCCTTTTATATCGATGAGCTCATGTCGGGCTTGCCGCAAAAACAGCCCGATGAGGCCGGCGCGGTGTCTGCCGAGGACGTGCGCGCGCTTCGGCACGCGATTTTGGACGATGCCATGGATTTGATTCTGGCGCACGAGCGGCTCATGGATAACATTTTGGCAAGCAGCATGTCGGGCATGTTGACCAACGTTATTTGCGACCGCATTGCCCGTTCCATCCGCGAGCGTGTGATGAACGTGCTTGCCGAGGATGCCCTGGCCCCCGTGTCACTCGAGACGACGTCTGAGTTTGTCGCCGGCGGTATTATTCGACTTTTCACGATATGGTGGGAATCGGGCCACGATCTTGAGCGCCGACCTGAGATAGCCGACGTGGTCGATGCACTGTTCGAGCGGACCATGACACCGGTGAATCACTAAAGTGGCGGAGAGAGGGGGATTCGAACCCCCGGAACGCTCTCGCGCTCAACGGTTTTCAAGACCGCCGCATTCAACCGCTCTGCCATCTCTCCGTGAGTCGTAATGATAGCATCGTTTTGAATTTGCAACAGGGAAGGCGAACGATGACGATCACCGAAATCGACGAGAAGTTCATGCGCGAGGCGCTGGCCGAGGCGCGCGCCGCCGCGGCAGTGGGCGAAGTGCCCATTGGCGCTGTGGTGGTGCGCGCGGGTGAGATTGTCGCGCGGGCGCATAATCGCCGCGAGCTCGACCAGGACCCTTCGGCGCATGCAGAGTTCGCGGCCCTGTGCGCTGCCGCTCGGTCGCTCGGTCGCTGGCGCCTTTCCGATTGCACGGTCTACGTGACGCTCGAGCCTTGCTGCATGTGTGCGGGGCTTATGGTCAACGCGCGCGTGGGGCGCTGCGTGTATGGCGCGGCTGATGCCAAGGCGGGCGCGCTGGGTTCGCTGTATGACCTGAATGCCGATTCTCGCCTGAACCATCGGTTTAATGTGTCCGTCGGCGTGCTGGCGGATGAGTGCCGTGAGGTGTTGAGCGACTATTTTGGTGGGCTGCGTGGTGCCGATGGTGCTGGCTGCGGTTGTGGGGCCGATCTTGAGGCGCATGCCGCTCATGCCGAGGCGCTCGCTGGTGCTGGAGATGTCGCCGTTGAAACGGTTGATTTTGGCCCCGTATGCCGCCGGCCCCGCCGTGTGCTGCTGGCGATCGACTCTTTTAAGGGTAGCGTTTCGAGCGCGCAGGCGGAGGCGGCGGTTGCCGAAGGCGTACGCCGTGTGTGGCCCGATGCCCAGGTGGCCGCATTGCCGCTGGCAGATGGCGGCGAGGGAACGCTCGACGCCATCGCCGCGCGCGGCGGCGAGCTCTCAACCTGCGAGGTGGCAGGTCCCTTGGGCGACCGCGTGTCTGCCCGGATGCTGGTGGACGACGAGCGCGACTCGGCTGTAATTGAGATGGCCGAGGCGGCGGGTATTGGGTATTCACCCTGCACGGAATCGGCGGCGCTTGCGGCTTCGACCTATGGCGTGGGCGAGCTGATACTCCGTGCGGTTCGCGCCGGGGCAAAGACTATCTATATTGGTCTGGGCGGCAGTGCCACCAACGACGGTGGCGCCGGCATGCTGCAGGCGCTGGGCGCGCGTGTGGTCGATGATCAGGGATGCGATGTCGCCCCCGGTCTTGCCGGCCTTAAGCAGGTGGCGAGCGTCGATTTGGCGCCAGCGCTGCAGGCTTTGGATGATGTTCGTATCGTTGTGCTTTCCGATGTCGAGAATCCGCTCGTGGGGCGTCGAGGCGCACTGGCGGTGTTTGGCGGGCAGAAGGGCCTGCCGGCGGATGATGTCGAGGTGCTGCGCAGATACGACGGCTGGATGGTCGGCTACGGTCGCCTGCTCGATGCGGCAATTTTCGAGGCGCGAGCCCAGGGATTGTTGCGCACACCCGAGAACGCACGGACATTTGGCTCGGTGCTTGGCGTGCCCGGCGCGGGCGCTGCCGGTGGCTTGGGCGCGGCGTTGCTGGCGCTCGGCGCGGAGCTACGCTCGGGTGTGGAGACGGTGCTCGATCTCGTGGGGTTTGACGAGCGCGTGCGCGATGTCGACCTGGTCATTACAGGCGAGGGCAATATGGATGAGCAATCCGCCGCCGGTAAGGCGCCGGTGGGCGTGGCGCGCCGTGCCAAGCGGTGTGGCAAACCGGTGATCGCTGTCGTGGGCGGTCGCGCTGACAACCTGGATGCGGTGTGTGTGCAGGGCATCGACTTGGTGCTTCCGATCTGCCGCAAGCCCATGGACCTGGAACAGGCACTCGATCCGCAAGAAGCCACAACCAACCTCATCTGCGCCGGCGAAGCAGCCGCCCAATCCTACGACCTCGCCCGCCTCTAAAACCCAACTCCCTATAAGTTGCGGTGGAATAGTTCCTGTTTGGCGGCTCAGGCGGCAAAAACGGGAACTATTCCACCGCAACATCGAGAATGGCTATCCGAGGCTGGCCGCCTTGGGCCTTGGGTCGGACCGTCCGCCATGAAATGCGGCCATCTACTACGTTTAGCCGAGCACCCTCGACCATCCCGGATTTTGTGAAATTAAAACCGCAGGTAGAAAGCTTGCCGATTTTCGAAAAAGCCGGCTATGGTTGACCCCTGCGGCCTAAACGTAGTAGATAGGCCCCTTTTGTGGCATGGCAGCAGACCAGTCTTTTTGGGACGGGGCTTATTTGACCACCTGTCGATCTGATTGCCCAAGTAGTCAAAAGCCCCGTCCCAAATTAGCTACCTTGCCCCATCGGGCGGGAGCGGGTAAGATATACCGAGCGCCTAGCGCGTTCGATGGGTTCGGATGACGACATGTTCCGAATCTGGTCAGGTCCGGAAGGAAGCAGCCATAAGGAGCCTCTGTCGGGCATCCGAATCCATCGAGCGCACGGGCGCTTTTTTGGTGCCGCGATGTGGTCCCGGTGCCGGCGGGCGGTTTGGTGTCTCGCTGGTCCTCGGCTTTGCCTGCGGAATCGCTCGACTACCAAACAGCCCGCCGGCACCGGGACCGCATCGTCCAAAATGCGCCCGTAGAGGCGCGTTAATCTGAACAATTAATCCCTTGTCTAGTGCTGCTCGTTGGCTTTGCCAAAACATGTTCGGGTGCTTTGTCTCTGTGCCTAGTTTCCTGATTGTTTCGGGGGCTTGTTCTGTGACGAGTTGATTACATATCTCCAAGGCTCGCCGTACTATCATGAATCAGATTGAAGAGAGATGATGATAGGGAGCGCCTTTTATGATTGAGCTGCTCAGGCGTTTTGGTGGTAAGTTTCGCCGGTATATGGTGGTTGGCCCTGCGTGTAAGTTGATCGAAGTGATCTTTGACCTGCTGACGCCGCTGGTGATTGCCCAGATGATCGATAAGGGCATTGGCTCGCACGACGTGAACGCCGTTATCCACTACGGCATGGTACTTGGCGCCATGGCTGTGATCGGCATCTCGTTTACGCTCGTCTGCCAAAAGATGGCGGCGCTGACTTCGCAGGGCATGGGTACCGACATTCGCGGTGCACTCTACCAGCACATCAACGAACTGAGCTATGTCGAACTCGATCGCTTTGGCACGCCGTCGCTCATCACGCGCATTACCAACGATGTCAACCAGGTGCAGCTCGCTGTGGCGCTGGGCGTGCGCATGCTTATCCGCTGGCCCTTCTTGGCGATGGGTTCTATGTGCGCGGCCCTTGCCATCGACCTTAAGCTCGGCATCATCTTTTTGATTTGCACGCCCGCCATCGGCTTGGTGTTTTGGTTTGTCATGGCGCGCTGCATTCCGTACTACAAGCAGCTGCAGGCAAAGCTCGACCGCATCGCGCTTGTCTGCCGCGAGGGGCTTTCGGGTGCCCGCGTGGTCCGCGCGTTTGTGCGCGAAGACCACGAGCGCGAGCGTTTTGCTCGTGCGGCCGACGACCAGGCGCATGTCGCCATCGCGGTGGGTAAGCTCTCGTCGGTCCTTAACCCCGTCACGTTTTTGGTGATGAACCTGGGCGTGTGCGCCATCCTGTGGGTGGGCGGCATCCAGGTCAACGTGGGTGAGCTTACGCAGGGCCAGGTCATGGCGTTTGTGAACTACATGACGCAGACCCTCACCTCCATCGTCTACGTGGCCAACCTGGTCGTTGTCTTTACCAAGGCGAGCGCCAGCGCGTCGCGCATCAACGAGGTGCTCAATTGCGAGCCGAGCATCACCGACGAGGGCAACCAGCCGGTCGCACTGCCCGAGCCGGGCAATGTCGCTCCAGTCCCTGCGCTGAGCTTTGACCATGCGAGCTTTTCGTTTGGCGCGGGCGCGGCAAATGCCGTGAGCGATGTGACCCTGGAGCTGCCGCTGGGCAAAACGCTCGGCATTATCGGCGGCACGGGCAGCGGCAAGTCCACACTCGTCTCGCTTATCCCGCGCCTGTACGATGTAAGTACCGGCCGCGTGAGCGTGATGGGCGCCGATGTGCACACCTGGCCGCTCGACCAGCTGCGCCGTGTGGTCGCGACCGTTCCGCAGCGCGCTTCGCTGGTGAGCGGCACAATCCGCAGCAACCTGACCTGGCGCGATGAAGCCGCGACCGACGAGGAGCTCTGGGCGGCGCTCGATATGGCGCAGGCCAGCGAGTTCGTGCGCAATAAGCCCCAGGGCTTAGATGCCCCGGTCGAGGCGGGCGGCAAGAACTTTAGCGGTGGCCAACGTCAGCGTCTGACTATCGCGCGCGCCTTGGTAGGTTCGCCTCAGATATTGATCATGGACGATTCCGCCTCGGCGCTCGACTTTAAGACCGATGCGGCGCTTCGCCATGCCATTCGCAAACGAAGCATGCGCGGTGCCGCCGAGGGCGGGTTGCCGCTGACCACGGTGATTGTGAGCCAGCGCGTCTCGACCGTGCGCGACGCCGACATGATCTGCGTACTCGACCACGGCTCGGTTGCGGGCCTGGGAACGCACGATGAGCTGTACACGACCTGCCAGCTCTATCGCGAGATTTGCCAGTCGCAGCTTCGCCGCGAGGAGCTCGAGGGTCAGCAGGGGAACGCGGTGCCCGCGCCCGCCCCGACTGCCCCTGCGCCTACTTGCTCAAAGGAGAGTTGCTAGATGAACCCGTATACTTCTTCCGGTTCGGTCGCCACGATGACGGCCAACGTGTCCGGCAACGATAACCTTAACGACCTGGGAGACGGTCCGTGTCAGCCCGGCGACCCCGAGCGCTACCCCGTGGGCGCGGTAACTCGCCGCCTGCTGGGCTACGTCCGTCCGCATCGCATTTCGTTTACGGCGTCGTTTGTGAGCGCCGCCATCTCGGTGATACTGCAGCTCTACACGCCCATCCTCATTGGCGAGGGCATCGACCTTATCGTCGCCGCCGGGCAGGTGGACTTCGATGCGCTGCTGCCGCTCGTTACCAAGCTTGCGATTGTCGTCGTAGGTGCTGCGGCCTTCCAGTGGCTGCAGGGCTATTGCGTCAACCGCCTGTCCTACGAGACGGTGCGCGACATGCGCGTGGAGGCGAGCAACAAGCTCAGCCGCATGCCGCTCAGCTTTATCGACAGCCATGCCCACGGCGACCTTATGAGCCGCGTGGTCAACGACGTCGATCAGGTGGGCGATGGCCTGCTGCAGGGCTTTACCCAGCTATTTACCGGCGTTATCACCATCGTTGGCACGCTCGCGTTTATGCTCTCCATTAACCTGACCATGACGCTCGTGGTGGTACTCGTCACGCCGCTTTCCATTTTTGCAGCCGGTGCTATTGCCAAGCTCTCCAATAAGAGCTTCACTGCTCAACAGCGCATCCAGGGCCAACTCGGCGGTCATATCGAGGAGTATGTGGGTGAGCAAAAGCTGGTGGATGCGTTTGCTTATGGCCCGAACGCCCAAGCGCGCTTCGATGCCCTTAACGCCGAGCTCTATACGGCAGGTGAGCGCGCGCAGTTTATGGGCTCGCTTTCCAATCCCGGTACACGTTTTATCAACAACATCATCTACGCCGTGGTTGCCGTGATCGGCTGCGTGGGCGTGATCACGGGCGTGCCGGCGGCGCTTACGGTGGGCGGCGTGCAGATCTTCCTGTCCT
>CABUUG010000090.1 GCA_902494605.1 uncultured Collinsella sp. | reverse complement strand
GCCCGATGTTCTGACCGCCATCGTCTCGCGCGCCGTGTCCGATGTCGAGGGCATCGCCTCCGTTGGCGTCAAGGACCTTGCCACTAATCTTGTCTCCATGATGCTCTCGTCCAAGGCCCCGGCTTCCGAGCCGGCGGTCGAGGCCGAGGTCGTTGGCGACAAGCTCGCACTCACCGTGCGTGTCGTGGTGTTCTTTGGCTATCCATTCAAGAAACTCGCCGAGGCCGTTCGCGCCGCCGTGGTCGCCGCCATCGATGCTCAGGTGGGCGTCGAGGTCGAGCGCGTTGACGTTTGCATTGACGGCCTCGTTTTCCCCAAGGAGTAACCTTTGAGCCTTAAGGTTTATCGCGGGCGCACGCTTGCCCGCAGTCAGGCGCTGCAGCTGCTGTTCCAGGCCGAGGCCACGGACAGCCCGCTTGAGCGCGTCCTCGAGGGCGATTTCCTGATCTCGAAGGGTCCCCTCGACCCCTATGCGCTGGAGCTGTGCCGCGGTGCTTACGAGCATATCGACCGCATCGACTGTGCTCTGCGTTCCGTTGCCAAGAACTGGGATCTTATGCGCATGCCCGGCGCCGACCGCAATTTGCTGCGTATCGCCGTTTACGAGATGCGTTTCCTCACCGACGAGGAGGTCTCGGACGCCATCGTGATCAACGAGGCCGTCGAGCTTGCCAAGGCCTATGGCACCGACCAGTCCGCGTCGTTCGTCAACGGCGTGCTGGGCAAGATCGCTCGCAGCGAGGAGCTGCCGGGCGAGGACCTGTACCAGGAGCTGCTGGCCGAAGATCGCGCTCGCGAGGAGGCACAGGCTGCCGAGGCTGCCGCAAAGGTTGCGGTTGCTCAGGCTGAGGCTGGCGTGCTGGCCGAGGATGCGGACGCCGCCGAGGCTGTTGTCGACTCCGTCGAGGAGTAGCCATGCCAGAGGGTTCCGTCCGCAACTTCGACGAGATCTCGGACCGTCTGGATCAGATCATCGCTACCGTTCGCTCCAAGGATACGTCCTTGGAGCGTTCACTCGATCTGTTTGACGAAGCGATTGAGCTTGGCTCCCGCGCGGTCGATATGGTCGACAAGTTTGAGTTGACGCCGCGTGAGGCCGACAAGCTCGAGCAGGAATACGATGAGGATGCGGCAAACGAATCCCAGGATAGCTAGGCCGCATCTCCGGATACGAATGGTTGATGGCATTCATGAAACGCGTGCGTCTTGATGACGAACTGATTTCACAGGGCATCTGCGCCGATCGCGCGGATGCCCTTCGCACTCTTATGGCCGGCTTGGTCTCGAGTGGCGGTGAGCGCTTGACTTCGCCGGGCCTTAAGGTGATCCCGGGGCTGCCGCTGCATGTGAAGGGGCGCATTCCCTATGTTGGCCGCGGCGGTCTTAAGCTCGAAGGCGCGCTTGATGCGTTTGACATCAATCCGACGGGCCTTGCCTGTCTGGATGTGGGCTGCTCTACCGGCGGCTTTACCGATTGTCTGCTCAAGCGCGGGGCTGCGACCGTTGTCTCGGTGGACGTGGGTCGCGCCCAGTTCGATTGGTCGTTGCGTCAGGACGATCGCGTAACGCTGCATGAGCGCACAAACGTGACGCAGCTGCCTGAGCTCGGCTATGCCGGCGCCATCGACCTGGCTGTGTGTGATGTCTCGTTTACTAGCATCGCGAACATTATCGATGCGGTGCTGGCGTGCCTGGCTCCCACGGGTGCATTCTGCACGCTCGTAAAGCCGCAGTTTGAGGCTCCGGCGGCGCTGGTGGGCGAGGGCGGCATCGTGACCGACCCCGCCGTCCGCCGTGATACGCTTGTGGCGGCGATTGATCTCTTTGCAGCTAAGGGCCTGTTCCCGGTCGATGTGTGCGTGTCACCCATTCATGGTGCCAAGGGCAACGTTGAGTTTTTCCTGTACGGCACGAGGTTCGCCCCCGGTGAACGCACCGACGACGAGCTGCAATCCCAGGTATCGGTTTTGAGCGAGAAAGCTGCAACGCTATGAAGGTCTTTCTGGTTCCCAATTACTACAAGCAAGAGGCGGTCGAGAGCGGCCTGATGCTCGAGCTTTGGCTGACGCGCCAGGGCTATGAGGTCGCATGGGCTGCCGACCAGCGATCCAAGATTCAGAGCACGCCTGATATTGACGGCTCCGATCTGGTCATTACGCTCGGCGGCGACGGTACGTTGCTGCGCGCTGCCCGCATCCTCAACCATCGCGAGATTCCTATCCTCGGTCTTTCCTATGGTCACCTGGGCTTTTTAACTGCTGCGAGTCCCGAGGAGCGCGACATTCTGCAGGTCGTAAGCGACGCCCTGTCCGGCGAGCTTCATGTGAGCCGTCGCGCCACCATCGCTGCGGATATCGTGTCCGTGCGCGAAGACGGTACGAAGGATGTCGTGCGCACGTTCGCCCTCAACGACATGGCGCTCACGCGCGGCCCCCTGTCCGATATGGTCGAGTTTGACATCACGGTGTCCGGCCACCATATCGATCGCCTACGTGGCGACGGCGTGGTCGTGTCCACGGCGACCGGCTCCACTGGCTATGCACTATCCGCAGGCGGCCCCATCGTGAGCCCCGACTATACGGGCATGGTCTGCGTACCCATTGCGCCGCACACCATTCAGGCTCGTGCCTTTTTGACTTCGCCGAGTGATGTCGTCGAGATCTTTATGTCTGATGACCGTCCGAGTGTTCCTGCGATTGCTATCGATGGACAGTTTATTACCTGCGACGGCACCGTTGAGAGCGTGGCTGTGCGCCGCGGGCCCGGAGATGTGCTGCTCCTCGATTATGGCCCCGAGAGCTTCTATAACTCGGTGAGCCGCGTTTTCTACGGAGTCCGTCATGATCGATGAGCTGCAGGTTTCTAACATTGCACTCATTCGCGAGGCGTCGCTGGTTCCGAGCGCGGGCCTAACGGTTCTGACCGGAGAAACCGGCGCCGGCAAGACCGCGCTGCTCTCGGCCCTCAAGCTTATTTTGGGCGAGCGCGCGGATTCGTCGACGGTGCGCGAGGGCGAGGCGCTCGCGAGCGTCGAGGCACGACTCTTCGACGGGCCGCACGACACGGAGGGCTTTACCGTGCAGCGTAGCCTTTCTGCCGAGGGCCGCAGCCGCGTGAAGATTGACGGCCGCATCGCCAGCGTGCGCGAGCTTTCGGAGCGCGTCGGCGTGATGATGGATCTGTGCGGCCAGCACGAGCACCAGCGCTTGCTCGATCCGGCGCATCACGTTGCGATGGTCGATGCCTGGGCGGGACGCTCTGCGTTTGAGGCGCTCGAGCACTACCGTGCTTGCTTTAAAGCCTCGCGCGCGGCTGCCAAGGAGGTCCGTCGCGTCGAGGAGGCCTCACGTGCGCGGGGGAGTCGCGTCGAGGAGGCGCGCTTTGCGCTCGAGCGCATCGGCGAGGTCGACCCCAAACCGGGCGAGTATGAGGAACTCGAGGAACTGCTGCCGCGCTCCGAACATGCCGAGGTACTGGTTGCCACAGCTAACGATGCCCATGCATCGCTTGCCTCCGAAGGGGGAGCGCTCGACGCCGTGAACAGCGCCGTGGCAGAACTTTCCCGAATGGCTACCGTCGATCGCAAACTGGGCGACATTGCCGATGCGCTTTCGGATGCCTGTATCTCCCTTGAGGATTGCGCGAACGAGCTTCGTACCTATCGCGATGGCGTCGCCTTCGACCCGCGCGAGCTCGCACGCATGCGTGAGCGATATTCCGACCTCAAGGGCCTGTTGCGTCAGTGGGGTCCCACCATGGACGATGTTTTTGCCATGCGCGATCGCTCGCAAGAGCTGCTGTCCCTGGTCGATGATGGCGATGAGCAGATCAAAAAGGCGCGTGAGGCACTCGGGAGCGCCGAGCGCGAGTTGTTTGCCGCTGCCAAGGCACTTAAGCGCGCACGCAATACGGCGGCCCCGCGCTTCTGCCACGAGGTTGGCCGCCAGATGGCGCGCTTGGAGATGGGTAGTGCCGAGCTCGTCTGGGAGTCGCGCGATCTTCCCCGTGCTGAGTGGACGCCCGTTGGTCCTTCGAGCTACGAGCTGCTATACCGCAGCGGTGCCGGCTTGACGCCACGTCCCCTGCGCCGCATTGCGTCGGGCGGCGAGCTCAGCCGCGTCATGCTTGCAAGCAAGGTTGTCCTCGGTAACGCGGACGGTGTCGATACGCTGGTGTTTGACGAGGTCGATGCCGGTGTCGGTGGCTCCACGGCGCGTGCGCTTGCGGGCGTGCTGGCAGATCTCGCCGCTACGCATCAGGTGATTGTCGTAACCCACTTGGCGCAGGTCGCCGTCATGGCTGACAAGCATTATGTCGTCAGCAAGGAACCGGGCGATGTTCCCCAGACGCATTTGGATGAGGTAACCGGCGAAGCGCGTACTGCCGAGATCGCCCGCATGTTGAGCGGCGATCAGTCCGAGGCAAGCTTGGCCCACGCGAAGCAGATGCTCGAAGAAGCTCGAGGTTAGGTCGTATCAGCGGTGTTGGTGGGACAAAATAGACTGAAATTTTTGTCCCACTACGCGTTCTACTCAACGACCTTATCCGGCTGGATGAGCTCCTCGTAGTAGCTGATATGCTCGCGAGCGTCTTCAATCTCGGGCAGCAGGAAGTTGTAGATGACTTCGATGATCATCGTGGCGCTGATCTTAGAGAACGCAAAGTCGCCCGTTGTCAGCAGCGCTTCGTGGTTGACGGTGTTAAAAGTGTAGTCTGCCAGGCGCGCGAGCGGGGATTTACTGTCGCTGCTGATGACGACTACGGTTGCGCCGCAGTTGCGAGCCGCTTTTGCCATGCGATTCAGTCGGCGCGATTTGCCGGAGTTTGAGATTAGCACGATGACGTCACCCGGGCGCAACGTGAGCGCAAAGCCGATTGATGTCTCGCTGATGGTGCTTGCCATGCAACGAAGGCCCAGCTGCGAGAACTTGAACGTCGCGTCGAGCGCGACGGCGTTGGTGTTGCCTACGGCCGCAAACTCAATAACGCCTGCATTCTTTAACGCGTGCACAACGGCCGCCAGCGTATCGTGGTCGATCCCGTCGATGGTCGCATTAAGCTCGCTCACCTTGGCAGCCAGGATGTTCTTGAGGCTCTGCTCCATATTGTCGAGCGAGACCTCGTCGGTCAGGCCCTCGTTGCGCTGGCTTTCCAAATCCCTCGCCAACGAAAACTGAAAGCTGCGGAAGCTACCAAAGCCCAGCTTGCGGCAGAAGCGCGAAACGGTCGCCTCGGACGTGGCAGCGGCACGCGAAAGTTGGGCGGCCGTCAGACGTGGCGCCTCGGACTGGTGCTCCAATATATAGTCGACAATGCGCTGCTCGGACTCGCTGTATCCCTGATGGGTACTAATGAGGGAAAGTGCGCTCTTGCTACTATCGATCATGGATGGCTCCTGGTTGGCATGAAAATCTAGCTTGACTTGCAATGCCATAGTATACGGGCATTTTCAATTACAAGATACACCTTGCCGTTTCAAGTGTTGATGGTAAACTTTCACTTACCGTTTACGGTTATGAAAGAACCTTTCACCGGAGATTTGCACCTTGGCTCTTCTCACGCGGACGGTAGGTTGGTATCTTTCAGTTGTGGAAAAACGCGCATCGAAGCGCGTGTAGGGGAGCGCCCGCGGGCGCTGTACTCAAGAAGGAGGGACACATGGCTAAGTTTGACATCATCGCCGCGACCGGTTGCCCGACCGGCATTGCGCACACCTTCATGGCGAAGGAGGCGCTGGAGAAGGCAGCTGCCGAGCGCGGTCTGACCATTAAGGTCGAGACTCATGGCCAGGTCGGTGTCGAGAACGAGCTCACCAAGAGTGAGATCGCTGGTGCCAAGGCCGTCGTCGTCGCAGCAGACAAGGATGTCCAGGCTGAGCGTTTCGCCGGTAAGCCCATGGTTTCCGTTGGTGTTTCCAAGGCCCTGTCCGTTGAGGCCGCCGGTAAGCTGATTGACCGCGCGCTCGCCGCCAAGGGCGACAGCACGGTTGCAGCCGCTGCCGATGTCGAGGACGAGGTTGAGGAGAAGGAGTCCATCGGCCACATCATCTACAAGCACCTCATGAACGGCGTCAGCCACATGCTGGTCTTCGTCGTTGCTGGTGGTGTTCTGACCGCCGTTTCGTTCCTGTGGGGCATTACGTCCTTCGATTCGACGGCGTCTGACTACAACAGCTTTGCTGCTATGCTCAAGATCATCGGCGGCATCGCCATGAACCTTATGGTTCCGGTGCTTTCCGCCTACATCGCCGAGTCCATCGGCAAGCGCCCGGCGCTCGTTCCCGGCTTTGTTGCCGGTATGATCGCCATCCAGGGCCTGCCTGTTAACGCCGAGACCGGCATGATCGACGCCGGTGGCACCGGCGTGGGCTTCGGCTTCCTGGGCGGCATCGTCGGCGGCTTCCTCGCCGGTTATGTCATCCTGCTGCTCGAGAAGGTCTTTGCCGGTCTGCCCAAGAACCTGGACGGCCTCAAGGCTATCTTCCTGTACCCGCTGTTCTCGACGGCTATCGTCGGCCTGGTCATGCTCGGCATTTCCGGCCCCATGGCTGCCATCAACACCGCCATGATGGACTTCCTCAAGGGCCTGTCCGCCTCTGGCGCCGTTGTCCTGGGTCTTGCCATCGGCTGCATGTGCGCCTTTGACATGGGCGGCCCGGTCAACAAGGCTGCTTACGTTACCGGTACCGCTATGCTCACCGAGGCACTGGCCGCCGGTGTTGGCACCGATACCTACAACTTCGGCACCAACTTCATGGCTGCCGTTTCCGCCGCCTGCATCGTTCCGCCGCTGATCACCACCTTCGCCGTCGTTGTCGGCAAGAAGTACTTCAGCCAGGAGGACCATGACGCCGGTGTCGTCAACCTCATCCTTGGTTGCACCCACATCACCGAGGGCGCCATTCCGTTCATGACCAAGAACATCTGGCCCGTCATGCCCATCATGATGCTCGGTTCTTCTATCGCTTCGATCCTGACCATTATGTTCAACGTTCACGATCCGGCGCCTCACGGTGGCTTCCTGGTCCTGCCCGTTGTCGAGAACGGTCCGCTGTGGGTTCTCGCGATCCTCATCGGCGCTGTGGTCGGTGGCATCCTGTTCGTGGCCTTTAAGAAGTACGACTTCGAGAAGAACCAGAAGGCCGCTCCTGCAGCCAAGCCGGTTGAGGCCCCCAAGGCCGCTGCCGTCGAGGCCCCCAAGGCCGAGGCTGCCGACTTCGTGAAGGTCGAGAACGTCTTTGTCGCCGAGGACTTCGCTTCACGTGACGACGCCCTGAGC
Organism: uncultured Collinsella sp.; assembly: GCA_902494605.1. Lineage (GTDB taxonomy): Bacteria > Actinomycetota > Coriobacteriia > Coriobacteriales > Coriobacteriaceae > Collinsella. Next base: position 140 of record CABUUG010000090.1, on the reverse strand, counting down.
TTTGTCTCTAACCAGGCCGTCAAGGCCGGTATCGCCGGCGACGCCGACGCCGTGATGAACGCCTTCCTGGCCCGCGAGGCCGAGGGCACCACGGGCATGATGGAGGGCTTCGCCATCCCGCATGCCAAGTCCGACGCCAT